>JAJDNW010000035.1 GCA_022340465.1 Deltaproteobacteria bacterium
ATTGCCGTTATTACTAGGGAGTTGCCTTTTTCCCCTTGGCCTTCTCCGCGAAGGTCGGCATGGGATAACAGGGCTTGCCGGTTTGTGCTTCCTCTGGCCATACGATAATCCGCTTGCTGTCCTGCCACTGGACGTCCACCATGGAGTGGCCCACCTGCAGCCCGGTATCGTCCACATCCCAACCGCCGTAAAAGGACATGAAGGTCAAATCGCCCAATGCCGCCCGAACCTTGGTCGTGTCCGTTGTTTTCGCTTTCTCCACCGCGAGAACATAGGCGAGGACCTGGGCGCCGGCTTCGGCGGCGTGATAATCCGGGATGATCTCCTTGCCGAGGGACTTTTTGAAGAGGGCCACGAATGCATCCTGGTCCGGGCCGATCCATCGAAGCCCGAGCTTTTTTGCTTCGGTTTCGGCGTATTTAACACCGTATTCCCAGTGGGACGGGCCCATGACCCCTTCCGCCATACTGGTCAGTGCATTGTAAAATGCGGGCAGCGTGGCCGCTGCGATCAGGGAGAGCCCCTTGACGTCGAGATCCAGATCAGCCATCTGCCGATTAAAAAGTTGGCCGTCCTCGAAGTGCCCGCCTCCCAGGACAAAGTCGGGTTTGGACGCCTTGAGGGCCGAGAGCAACGGTGTCAGGTCGGTGACGCCTTTGGGATAGGTTCTCTCAAAAACAACGGAAAAGCCGAGCTTTTGTGCGTGTTCCCTAGCGCCCTGCATGACCATTTTGGCAAATTCGGAGTCTTCGTAGGCCATGGCCACTTTTTTGTCCTTGGGCGCAATTTTCTTTATCATGTTCAGGGTTCCCTGGTGATAGCTGGTGGCCGGTCCAATGGTCTGGACGATATATTCGAACCCCTGCTCGAAGATCTTGTTATTGGCCCCTCCGTGATCCATGTAGAGCATCTTGCGGCTTTCGGCGATTGGCGCACCACGGAGCGTCAGGCCGGAACTATAAGGGGCGAATACCACATTGACCTTATCGACGGTAATCAATCGACCGATGAGGCTGGTTACCTGTTCCTTGGAGGATTCACAATCGTAGTATTTGTATTCGAGAGGGACCTTTTTGCCTCCCAGGCTCACTCCTCCATAACTGGTGTTGACCCAATCGATGCACGCCTTGATTCCGCCTATTGCCTGTTCTCCGGCCTTTGCGTATTTTCCCGAAAGGCAGGCGGGGTGACCGATGATGATACTCTCTGCTGCAAAGGCACTTGAAGCAACGAAAACCACGGTGGCACACAATACAAAGACGATCGAAACACGAGTTCTATTCATCTCTTCCTCCTCCTTTGTTTGCGATGAGTCATCAATATGAAGAACTTACCTTTAAAATAGAATTATATAAACAAGAGACATTTGTCAACCTAAACAGAAATCCCCGGAAGGCCGGATTCGCTGAAAGCGTGGGGGCATATCGATGGAGCAAACACAGAGGGTATCTATTCATTGATGCAAAATGGGATCGGCTTCACAAAAACTATTTTCTACCCAAGTTGCGTGTTTCAACTTTTAAGAATGTTAACAATAAAATTATTTTCAATGGGTTAAATCTATCTGAACTCTTAAAATCTGAAACGCTCAATTTAGGTGATAGTTAAATGCCAGAATTTTTATGAAGATAAAGCGGATCCCGGCGTTTACATACGCAGCCTTGCAAGCCGGAAAGCATTGGGGGTCTTTCGGAGGCAACCAACTATATTCTCTATCTTTACAAGAGAACAAAGGACACAAAGAAGAATTTTAGGGTCCAGGGGACGAGGATTAAACCAGAAATCAGAGATCGGAATTCAGCATCCAGAAGGGATAAATCCCTGCGCTACATGGCTGCAAGCTATTGGCAACGTAGCACAGGGCTCCAGCCCTGATAAAAGCAAACGCAACTTGAAACGCAGAACCTGACACGTAAAACACCTCTGCTTCACCACAAAAACCCCATGGGCACGGAGAGGTTTAAACCCACCGATCCAGCGAAATCACGAGTAGCGTCATGCCGATAGAACTGTTCAGCCAGTTGAAAAGGAGGGCATAGGGCCGGCCGGTTCGCTTGCGGAGGCGCAGGATGGAGCCGCTCAACACGCCCACGAGAACCAGGTGGCATACCAGCAGGCCTCCCAACCACCCGTTGGTGACAATTCCGATCACCGGTAAAAACAGGGCCAAGCTGACAAACGCCAACACCCAAATGAACAGCAATCGGTGCAGCTGGCGTATCGAAAACAGATGCAGCATATTGGGCATAGCGGCCTTGCGGTAAAAGGGGGCATCGGACAACAGGATGAGCCAGAAGTGCGGCAGCTGCCATACCCCGATGATGACCATCAGGAGCAAAATGTGAGACGGCTGTGCGCCACCGCCGGCGCTCACCCAGCCGATGAGCGGCGGCAGCATACCGCACATGGCGCCGGGTATAACGGCCAGGACGGTTTTATATTTCAGTGGGGTATAGAGTCCGTTGTAAAGAAAAACGGCCGCTATTCCCAATCCTGCGGCATACGGACCCGGCCGGCTGACCCACAGGCCGATCACCCCGCCCGCAATCAGGAGCGCGGCGCAGGCCAGCGCCGGAGCGGGCAGGATAGCCCGCCTTGGCAAGGGGCGCCGGCTGGTTCGTGGAAAACAGGCGTCCATCCTGCGGTCCTGATAATTGTTCAGTGCCCCGCACCCGCCGGCCAGAAGGCCGACACCCAGGGCGCCCGGAATCACGCCAGGGCCCACCACCGGGCTGCAGAGCGCATAGCCCGCCACCACTGCCAGCGCGTTCATCACACTGATGGGAAGCTTGACCAGACGCATCCAGTCCCTGATCCGAGAGATGCGCGTGTCGGCGGCCGTTATTGCCGGACATTCAGCTTTCATGGGGTTTGCGTGTCGTCAGTATCCGGTTTGCAGCCATTTTTCGTATTCCTCCTGCGGCACGATACGAAGCGTTCCGGTCATGTCCGCATGCCCCTCGCCGCACAATTCCGCACACTGGAAAAAAAAGGAACCCAGCCGATCCGGCAGAAACCAGGCATAGTTGGTCATGCCGTTCACCGCATCCACCTTGATGCGAAAGGCCGGAAGGTAAAAACTGTGAATCACATCGTAAGAGGTCACATTTAACTTAACCGGGGTTCCCAGGGGCACCACCAGTTCATTTTCGGTCTCTTTATCGTTCGGATAGACGAAAATCCATGAAAACTGCTGACCGTAAACATCGATTTCGATGGCTCCTTCGGGCACATGTCTCAACCCGGTGTAGGAGGACCACCCGAAATAAAACATGGAGAGGGCGATAACCGATGGTATTACGGTCCACAGCAGCTCCACGCGCCAATCGCCGCGAATGTCCGCAGGATGGGGATTCCTGCTGCGGCGGTACCTGATCACGAACAGAATCATGGTGACGGTGATTGCCGCCAGCAAAACTAGCGACACACCGAAAATGTAGTAAAATGCCTGATCTACCTGCGTTGCGGGATTTAGCACCGTGTGCATGGGTTTTTACCTGAATGAGATGTCCCAGAAAATAAATCCGATTAAAATTGCCAAACAGAAAATCGTACCGATGACCGATATGCGCACCAGCCTGGACTCGTATTTCAAGTGCATGAAAAACATGAGAACCAGGCTCGATTTGAGAGAGGCGATCAAGATCGCGATCCAAATGTTGAGAATCCCCAGATCGATTCTTGAGACCATGACCGTGATCGACGTCAGTCCGATTAAAGCCGCCAGCACCAGGGCCAGCTTCGAATAACTCAACACATGGTCTTGAGGATTACCATCCATGACAACCACCAATCGCTACAATATCAGATAGAACAACGGAAAGATAAAAATCCAAATCAAATCGACCAGGTGCCAGTACAGGCCCGCATTCTCCAGCAGGGCGAACCGCCTGGCATCGACCCGGCCCGCCAATATGAAGCCGACGCTGACGCCCAGAAGGGTCATCCCGATTACGATGTGGAGACCGTGGAGGCCGGTTATGACGTAATACAACCCGAAAAACATACTGCGGCCGTAGCCGGCTGCCTCGAGCGTCGAAGACCCGGGATAGATGCCGGCCGCAATTTTGTGCCCCCATTCGATATACTTGTTGAAAAGAAACAGCAGCCCGAAAAAAATGGAAATCCCGAGCAAAACCAGTGCCGCTTTTTTGCCTTCCCGGCGGACGGCGGTGATGGCGGCAGCCACGGTAAAGCTGCTGGAGAGCAAAATAACCGTGTTCAGGGCCCCCATCCAAAGGTCCAGAACTTTCCCACCCGCAATGAAATCCTCGGTATAGCGGGTGTAGTATGCGGCATAGAGGACAAACAGGCCGCCGAACAGCATGATCTCCGTGTAAAGAAAGAGCCACATGCCCAATTTAACACCCTGCTTGTCTGTCGAGGTCGTCATAATGGCTTTACGTCATACCTGAGTTGAGCGTCTGAAATTTTAAGAATGACCAAAGTAAACACATGTACAATGGATTCTATCTAGTTGCATTCTTTATCCGACGGCATGCGCCGGTTCACGATTTCCCTGAAATCATACGGATAGGATTTAACCTCGGGTTCGCTCGTGAAGTTGTGCAACGGCGGCGGCGACGGAATCGACCACTCCAGTGTCGTCCCGCCCCAGGGATCCGGCGGCGCAGGAGCCCCCTTTCGAACGGCCGTCAGCAGATTGACAAACAGGTAAATGATTCCCGCCACCATGATGACCGCCCCGATCCCGGCAAAAAAATTACCCTTTTCAAACTGCGGCAGGTAGTCGTAATAGCGGCGCGGCATCCCCTGCAGCCCCAGGATCATCATGGGCACATAGTGCAAAAGAAATCCGGACGCCAGCAGTATCGTCCCGATGTAAGCGTTCTTGAAGTTGTACATCCTGCCGAAAATTTTGGGCCACCAGAAATGCAGGCCCCCCAGAAATCCGAACACCGTACCGCCGAACATGACAAAATGAAAATGGGCCACCACAAAATGGGTGTCATGCACGTGAATATTGGTTCCGGCCGCCCCCAGCACCAGGCCCATCAGCCCGCCCACCGAAAACAGGTAGATAAAACAGAGCGCAAAAAAGAGCGGCGGCGACATGGCGACCGACCCCTTGTACATGGTGGAAACCCAGCTGAAAACCTTGATGGCGCTGGGTATGGCGACAACAAACGTCAAGAGCGAAAACACGAACACAGCCGTGTCGCTCATGCCGCTGGCGAACATATGGTGGGCCCACACCAGAGAGCCTGCAGTGGCAATGGCCAGGGACGACACCACGATGGCCTTGTAGCCGAAAATGGCCTTTCGTGAAAACACGGGCATGATTTCGGAGATAATTCCCATGGCGGGTAAAATCATGATGTACACCGCCGGGTGGGAATACATCCAGAAAAGATGCTGATAAAGAATCGGATCGCCACCCCTGTTCGGATCGAACAGGCCGACACCAATGGTTCTCTCCACGATGATCAGCAGCAAGGTAATGGATAAGATGGGGGTCGCCAGCAGTTGAACCCATGCCGTGGCATAGATAGACCAGGAAAACAGAGGTATCTGCAGCCATCCCATGGTTCGGACCCGCAGCCGATGAATGGTCGTGATAAAATTCAGGCCCGTCAGCATGGAGGACAATCCGAGAATAAAAGCCGCCAACACCGTAAACGTGACACCGGTTTGGGTTTGAATGCTGAAGGGAACGTAGAACGTCCAGCCGGTGTCCGGCGGACCGCCCACAAACAAAGAAGCCACTGCTGACAGGCCGCCCACAACATAAATATACCAGGACAAAAGGTTTAACCTCGGGAAAAAGACGTCATCGGCACCGATCTGAATCGGCAGCAGAAAGTTGCCGAGGATGGCAGGGACCCCGGGAATGATAAACAGAAAAATCATGATGACCCCGTGGAGGGTGAAAGCCGCATTGTAGGTCTCAGCCGACATGATCGTTCTGCCGGCGGTCATCAATTCGATGCGGACGAGAAAGCCGAGCCCGACCGCGACGAAAAACCAAAACAGAATAACGGCCAGATACATCACCCCGATCCGCTTGTGATCCGTTGTCAGCAACCACGCCGACATGCCCGTAAGATGCGGGGAAGACGGGGTTTTCAAATAAGACGTGTCCTCAGTCATGATTTCTTTCTTGCCCTTTCGGCGCTTCACCTGCCGGGTGCTTTTTGCGCAGCAAAAACAGCAAAAACAGGCCCAGCATCAGGATGATGCCGGCAGCGCTGATTCGAAACAGACTTACGACATACCTTCCCTTTTGCGGATCATAGGCAAAGCAATATGACAACACGCGCCGGATCGACAGCTGGGGCGTTCCTTTGGCAGCCTCCGACAAAGCCATGCCGATGTCGAAGGGCAGAAAAAAGTTGCCGTACAGATACCGGATGATTTGCCCTTCGCCGGAAACCACGATCAACACCGTCGGATGAATGAATGTGTGCGGACCCGTTTTCTTTAAGCGGTAGCCTAAATCATGCAGCAGCCTGTCTATCTGTGCCTGTTTGCCGGTTAAAAATTTCCATTGATCTTCCGGGAACGTCCTTTGAATAAGCGGAAAATAATTGTTTTTAGCCTCCCGGGCCAAAGCGGGTGTTTCGTCGGCGTCGAAACTCACGGCCAGCACCTGATACGCTTCGCCCGGAGACAGGGGCACCTTGTTTACGGCGGATGCCAGATTGGCAAGCATCGTGCTGCAGGCGCCGGGGCAGTAATAGTACACGGGCAAAATCAGGGTCGGTTTTTCGATAAAGTCTCCCAGGCGCAGCACGCGGCCGTTTTCATCTTGAAACGCCAGGTTCAGGTCGATGAACGCTCCCAGCTTTTCGTCAACACCCACCGGGACTTCCGGTTCGGTCCCGGTCGGATCGTTGCCGGAAGCGTCCGCGTGCAGGTGCGTTTTTAAAATAACGGCGTCATCGCCGGGTTCGTGCCCGTCCACCGGCGCTTGGTCTGCACCCTGGGCAATCCCCGACAATAAAAAGACTACCACCGCCACCTGCGTCAGCATCCGCCTTCCTCGGACGCGTTTCAAATTCACCACGGTTACTTCACTCTTTTGAACTCGCCGGTCTTAAGGTTCACCTCGAGTACCATTCTTCGAACATGCTTGGTTCTGAAGCTGTCCCTCCCGGCACCATGCGCCAACAGAACGGTGTTCGGCTTGTCGGTCCATATGGGGCGGTCCTTGGGGTCGTTGGACTGTAAGGGAATGGAAAAAGAAATTTCCGTCATCCCGTCGGCTTCTTTTCCAGCAACATTGCTCACATTGCTTTCGCCTCCGATACGGCTGTCCATCTGGTGTTGATGTTCGGTCGTCCCGTAATGATCCAGGACCTCCACCTTGCCGCCCTTGACAAACCCGATGATGATGTTGGCATCCTTCATGCGGGATGTCGGGTTGAAGCCGATGCCCACCCAGCTGTCTGTCTTGCCCTGCAACCGAACGTTCAAGACGTCACCGTCAACCGTCCAGGCAAACACCATATCTTCAACCGTCAATTCGTGCTCGTATGCACCCGAAGCTGCAAGTACATCTCCGGTAAACAAAATAGACAACGCCATAATGATTACCGCCCACATGCTTTTTTTCATGGTTAGCTCCAATTCTGCTCGAAACGTTAATATTTGGAGAGGGTCCGGCGCAACCGTTCCCTGCCGCCTTTTCGATCCCTCTCGTCGATTCACCTCAAGGCTGACGGCGGTTACCCGTACTGCAGGGTTCCGCCGATAAATCCGAGTCCGATGGCCAGGGCAAAACAGATCGCATAGGTGATCAATTTCTTTTTTATTTCCACACGGTCATTGCGCCCCGCAAAAAAAGCGACCACCAGCATGCCTGCCAGTGTGCATGCCAGTACAATCTTTATGGCGATCAAACTGCTCCATTCGCCGTAAAATTTGTATTGCCAGTCCATGTAACCGAGCAGCATCGTGGGCAGGACAAATATCAGCGCCAGCGTATAGCAGTAATGCGCCGCTCTGGCCAACTCCTTCTTTTTAAAAACGGCCGATGTCAGGGCGAATAAAAATCCGCCCATGATCATTCCCATGGGCAGATGCGTCATGGGAGGATGCAACGGATGGTTGAAACCGACCTTTGCCAATAGTTGATAAATGGATTCAATCATTTTATTTTCCCCTCTCGCAACACGGCGCTTCGCCCTGATATCAGCCGGATATCCATGCCCTAAGTTGAGCGTTTAGGTGTGCAATTGCAATCAGCCCGGGCTGCACGCCGTCAGCTTTTTTTTATTGAAACCCTTAATTTAAGAAAGTCATATAAAATCTAAACATCCCGATGCGTTTTCGCAAGTATCGAAGCCTCTATCTCAAGCAACTTCGAATGGTTACACAAATCATACCGGCGCAGACCCCGGCGTGAGACAGCCTAAAGGCGTCACCGCTAGTGCAGGGTCGACACTGCCCGCATGGCAAGATCGATCACCAATCGCGGGTAGAGGCCGCCGCCAACCATCACGATGATGAGAAATACGGATGTGATCTTCAGGGATCCGCTCAGCGGCAAAGGTTCCTGTCCTTGTTCAGGATCGAGAAAGTAGGCGGCTTTCAGTATCTGCAGATAGTAGTACAAGGAAATGACCACATTGATCATGGCGATCAGCACCAGGTAAAAGCGCCCCGCCTGCATCGCCGCAAAAAACATCATCAATTTTCCGGTAAATCCTATGGTGGGTGGTATCCCGGCCAGGCCGAACAGCGCAAGCAAAAGCGCCAGGGCCAATACCGGCGCCCGTTGATGTAACCCGGCAAGATGTCGCAGCTCGATGTTGCGTCCATCACCGCTGACGGCCACCACGACCATAAAGCAGGTGAATTTCATGGCCAGCAGGGCAAGGGCATAGAAGACGACACTGGCCTGGCCCAGTGCGTTCATGCTCGATATGCCGATCAGGGCGTAGCCGGCATGCGCGATACTGGAGAAGGCCAGCATGCGCTTGAGATCCTTCTGGACAATGGCACACAGGTTGCCGATGGTCATGGAGGCGATGGAGAGCACGATTAAATAAAAGACCATCTCTTCACCTGCATGGGCAAGCGCAGCCACGAACCGGAGAAGCACCGCCATAGCAGCTACCTTGGACGTGGTCGCGATATAGGCGGCGACCTGGTTGGCGGCCCCCTCGTAGACATCCGGTGCCCAGAAATGGAAAGGAAACACGGCCAGCTTGAAAAGAAATCCGGACAGGGAAAGGATCACACCGGTCAACAGAATGCCGTCATGGGCATGCAACGGCAGCATGCGGCCCCATTCTGAAATGCTGGCCGTATGCGTTGCACCGTAGATACAGGCGAAACCGAACAGCGTGACGGCAGAGGACAAAGCGCCGATGATAAAATACTTGAGGCTCGCCTCGAGTCCTTTCTGCCTACCCCTCCTCAGATACACCAGAATGTAAAGCGAATAACTGGACAGCTCCAGGGCGACGTAAAGGGTTATCAGGTGAATGCTGCTGACCAGCAGCATCATCGCCAGGGTACTGGTGGTCAAAAGCAGGTAAAATTCGGCATGACGCTTTTCGGGTATATCGGCTAGGTTCCGGCACAGAAGCGTCACGAGAAAAAATCCCAGAAAAAGGAGTGTCTTGATGACCTGTGCAAACAGGTCGACACGGTAGGTAGCCCCAAACAGGTCCACCGTCCGGCCGAAGGTCGCCGTGCATATCACCACACCGACGGCGGCCAACCCCACGGCCAGCAGATGGTTGGTTCGGCTGTCAGGCCTTGCCAGGGATCGCATGAAAAAAACCATGACCATCAATAGACCGTAAATTTCCGGCAGAAATGGTATTAAACTGTTCATGGCAGCCTGCCCAGCAAATGCATGGAGGTAATTTGGATGGTCTCGTACATCAAAAATGGGAAAAAGCCGAAAATGAGGATCGTTGCCGCTAGAATCATTCTGGGAAGACCCAGTGCAAATGAGACATCCTTAAGGTGTGAGAATCGCTGGTTTTCAGGGCCGAAGATAGTCTTCTGAACCACCCTCAGCATGAAAAGGGCACCGACGACCAGGGAACAGATAACCGGAATTCCCAGAAGGGGGTAGGCCCTGAAGGTTCCGATAAAGATCAGCAGCTCGGCCCAGAAACTGGCCAGGCAGGGGACACCGATGCCGGTAAGCGCGGCCAGGACGAAATAGCCGCTGGCAACAGGCATGACCTTTGCGAGTCCTCCAAGGTCGCTGATCTGCTTGGAATGTGTTCTGTCGTAGATATAGCCGACGGTGGAAAAAAACAGGGCCGTCATGATGCCATGGGCAAACATCTGGAAAACGGCGCCGTTCAGGCCGTCCAGGGTCACGGTGGACAACCCCAATCCCACCATACCCATGTGGGAGACACTGGAATAACCGATAACGAACTTCAGGTCCGTCTGGCTGAGCCCCACAAACACCCCGTATACGATGCCGATGGTCGCCAATACCGCCATCAGAGGCGCCCAGTACTGCCAGCCCTGCGGGCACAGAAATATGCCGACCCGCAGTATGCCGAAAGCACCGATTTTCATCAGCACACCGGCGTGCATCATGCTGACGGCCGTTGGGGCGGCAACGTGGCCAATGGGCGACCAGGTGTGAAAGGGCCATACGCCGGCCAGAATGCCGAATCCGATATAAAACAGAAAAAAGGCGAACTTCTGCTGAAACGGAGAAAAGGAGGCTTCCGTCACCAGAGCCACCAGATCGAAGCTGGTAAAGCCCGACGCGACGACGAGATAGACAATCGCGGGCAGAATCAAGGCGCTTCCGGCCAGAAGATAGAGCATCAGTTTCATGGCGCCATACTCTTTTTTGGTGCTGCCCCATATAACGATAAGCAGATACATGGGAAACAGAGAGACATCATACCACACGAAGATGAAAAAAAGATCCAGGGCCATGAACATGCCGAAAACGCCGGTGACCAGTGATACGAGCAGGGCAAAAAACTCCTTCACCCGTACGTCCAGTTCCCACATGGTCAAGACCCCTGTAAAAAAAACGATGCCCGTTAGAAGCAGCATCGGTGCACTGAAGCCGTCGATGGCATTGTGGTAGGAAATGCCGAGCCCTGGAATCCAGTCCACCCGCTCCCCAAACTGCAGCCCACCGATAGCCCTGTCGTAGGCCACAAAAAGATACAGGGAGATGACAAGCGTCATGGCGGAGGAAACGGCGCAAACCCATTTGATCGCCCGCGTCATGCGGGAGGGCGTGAGTAGCACCACGACAATGGCGCCAATGCAGCAGGCCAGAATCAATGTCAAAAACGGAATGTCGCTATATATCACTTGCATTAGATAGCCACCTGATAAACAAAAAAAGCCAGCAGAACCAGAACGACACCGACCATGACCCACAATCTGGCTTGAATGAGCGCCTCGTGCCAGTTCGCCGCCCGTCGGCCCACGCCCACTGCGGCCTGCGCAAGCCGATGCACGCCGCCGTCGATGATCTTGTTGTCGTTTTGGGTACAATAAAACGAAATGCCCCTGTATATTACCACATCGATGAACCGGCGATAAAAGCGATCCAGATACCAACGCTGGGCAAAAAAGTCCGCTAAAGCGGGGAACCGCTCGACAAAACCGGTTTTGGGTGCAGCGCGCCTGCCGAATTCAAACCAGGCCAGCAGGACGCCTGACACGCTGATGCCCAAAGCGGTCATGAGCAGAACAGGGGAATGCCCGTGATTCGCCGTACCCACGGCCAGGCGGCCGCCGATCAAAAAGTCCCTCAGCCCATCCTGAAAAAAACCGAGAACCAGCGTAATTGCGGATAGTATGCCCAACACGCCGACCATTACGCTGCGGAGGGGGGTGTGATCCGCTTCCGTTGCGCCGGGTGATGCCGATGAGAAGGCGACGATGAAAATCATGCGAAAGGTATAATACGCCGTGAGAAAAGCACCGGCCAGTCCGGCAAGCAACCAAATCGGGTTGTGCAGGGCCGCCAGCTCGGCCATGATCATTTCCTTGCTGAAAAAACCTGAAAAAGGCCAAATCCCGGAAAGCGCCCCTCCCCCGATAAATAGAGCGGCAATCGTCGGGCTCAAGCCGCGACCGTTCTTCGCCCCGATTTCAAATATGTCATTGGTGTGATGCCGGTGAATCAATACACCGGCGCAGAGAAATAAAAGCGCTTTGAAGCCCGCATGGGTGGTCAAATGAAAGACGCCGGCCTCATAACCGCCGGCAGCCAGTCCCATGATCATAAACCCCAGTTGGCTGATCGTTGAATAAGCCAACACCTGTTTGATATCCCTGCTAACGATGGCCGAAGTGCCCGCCATCAGCATGCTGACGGTACCGACCGACAGGCACAGCATCATAGCCGACGGTGATTGACTGAAAAACGGAAACAACCTGGCAAGTAGAAAGACGCCGGCCGCCACCATGGTGGCGGAGTGCAGCAGCGCGCTGACCGGTGTGGGGCCTTCCATGGCATCAGGCAGCCACGTCATTAAAGGAAACTGGGCGCTTTTGCCGATAATGCCGCCGAAAATGAGCATGGCACCGACGGCCGCGACCATCGGCGTCAAACCCGCCACCGGCGTTCCCTTGTCGAGCAGAAGAATGTCCGGGCTGCCGATATGGGTCAAGAGCAGAAGGATGCCCATGAGGAAGAAAACATCTCCCAGCCGGGTCATTACAAAGGCCTTTTTGCCGGCCTGGCTCGCGCTGAATTTTTCGTGCCAAAACCCGATCAGAAGATAGGACGACAAGCCCACCAGCTCCCAGAAAATATACAGTTGAACCAATGTCGGAGACAAAACCAGACAGATCATCGCCCATGCAAACAGCGACATATATGCATAGTATCTTGAAAAACCCGGATCGCCGTGCATGTACCCCAATGAATACACCTGGACCAGAAAGCTGATGGTTGAGACGACGGCCAGCATCAGCATGTTTAAAGGGTCCAGCAGAAAGCCGACGGATATGGACAAATCCCCAGAGCAGACCCATTGCCCCGTGTGGGAGAGAGGCGCGGTCATGTTCCAGTAGCGCATCAAAAGAAACGCTGCCGCCAGAAGGGACAATCCAATCGCACCGATGGACAGTCCCGCACTCACCTTCGGCCGGCCGCGGAAAAAAATCAAGATGGCCGCGAACGCCGCCAGGGGGGGCATCGAGGCGAGGAGTACCGTCCAAAAAGTTACTGTATGTATATTGGCTTCGATCATTTGTCTCGTCTACTCGAGTTCGCAGGTGTCCGATTCGATACATCGCGGGTCGGTCGTGCCCGTTTGGCGATATATGGTGGTAATCAGCGCCAAACCCAGAGAAACTTCCGCGGCCGCCACCGCCAGAACGAATATCACCGCGGCCTGGCCTTCAATTTGACCGGCATCGAGGCCGGACGCGATAAACGCCAGGGCACCGGCATTGAGCATGATCTCGAGACCCAGCAAGATCATGATGAGGTTGCGGCGTGTCAACGTGCATATCACACCCAGACCAAACAAAATCCCTGCAAAAAGCAGCACGTGGTAGTAGGGAACGATCATGATTCCTCTTTTCCATTCCGACGGTTTAAACGGTCGCCGATGCCGAGCAGCAGGGCACCGATCAACACCACCAGAAGCAGCAGGGAGATCACTTCGATAGACAGCCAGTGCCTGTGGAAAACAAACGCCCCGTACCTGGCGGGTTCGGCGAAGGCCGCCTTCATCGCCACGCCCGCATCGCCGGGCAGCAGGTGAAGCAGCACGCATGCGGAAAGATAGGCGATGCTGCCGAACATGCCTGCCAGAGCGAAGCGGCCCGCACGCTGCCCGGAACGCTTTTCATCGGCAATTTTAAGCATCATGACGATGAACAGAAACAGCACCATGATACCACCCGCATAGATGATCACCTCCAGTGCAGCCGGCAGCGGTGCGCCGAGCAGATAAAACATCATGGCGGTTCCGACAAAGGAGGCCACCAGGTACAGGATGGTGTGCACCATATTCCGGCAGGCGATGGCCATCACCGTGGTCATGATGATGACAACCGCCAGCAGATAGAAACAGACGGCATACGGTGTCATGGCCGTCCCCCGGGATCGTGTGCCGAGCGGACGGCTTCGAACCGTCGGACGATATGTTCGTTTTCAATGCTTCCGGTCATGGCGTTGCCCTCTGGCCCGATGCTCATGGCAGATTGGTCTTGATATTCGTGGGGGGTGCTTCTCCCACATGATCACCCTTGCCCTTCAGCCGGTTCAACACGCCGGCGTGTTGATAATAATCGTAATCCGGATCCTTGCCGCCATGATCCACGAGAAGGTCCTTTTTTTCGAATACCAGTGACAGAATATCCCTTTTGCAATTTTCAAAGTCGGGAGTCAGCTGGATGGCCGATGTGGGACAGGCCTCCTCGCACAGCCCGCAGTAGATGCAGCGTCCGAAGTTTATTCTGAACCAGACCGCGTATCGCCGGCCGTTTTCATCTTCACCGGCCTGCATCGAGATACAGGATACCGGGCAGACAGCCGAGCACAAATAGCATGCCACGCACCGCTCTCGACCGTCCGGGTCCCTGGTCAAAACGATTCTGGCCCTGGAACGTTCCGGAAGCGGACGTTTGTACTCCGGGTATTCCTGGGTAAACGGCTTTTTGAAAAGAAATTTCAGCGTCGTCAGAAACCCCGTTCCAATGGCCCCGACATCCGCTAACATGGTTTGAAAAGGCTTCATGAGCGTCCTTTTACCGGAGGATGACGGCTCCGGTAATAACGATATTCAACAACGCGAGCGGTATCAGCAGTTTCCAACCGAAATTCATGAGCTGGTCATAACGCAGCCGGGGAAGCGTTCCCCGAATCCAAATCATGATCGCCGATACCAGCAGAATTTTTATCAGCAGCCACACAGGCCCCGGCAGGATCGGGCCCCGCCATCCCCCCAGGAAGAGCACCGCCATCAGCGCCCCCAGCACCTGCATGTGGACATATTCTCCCAGAAAAAAAAGGCCGAAACGAATGCCGCTGTATTCTGTGTGAAAACTCGAACCCAGTTCGGTTTCGGCTTCGGGCATATCGAAAGGTATGCGCTTGCTCTCGGCCATGGATGCCAGAAAAAAGATGACAAAGCCGATCGGTTGAACGACGATAAACGGATAGTCCGCCTGGGCCCGGACGATTTCGACGAGGCTGAAGGAACCGGCCAGCATCACGACGGGAACAATGGACAACCCCAAAGCCAACTCATAGCTGATCATCTGGGCCACCCCTCGAATGCCCCCCAACAAGGCGTATTTCGAGTTGGAAGCCCAGCCGCCCAGTGCGATGCCGTACACCCCCAGAGAAGACAGCGCCAGTACGTAAAGCATCCCGATATTGATGTCGGAGACCACCATCGGCACGTTATGACCGAAAAACGACAGATCGGGCCCGAAGGGGACCACCGCAAATATCAACAAAGCAGTGGTGGCTACTACCGCCGGTGCAAAAAGAAAAATGATGCGATCCGCCGCGGATGGTACGACGTCTTCCTTCAACAGCAGCTTGATGCCGTCCGCCAGGGGTTGCCACAGGCCGTAAGGACCGACACGATTCGGACCCAGCCGGGCTTGAAGCCATCCGAGGAGCCTGCGCTCGAGCAGGACAAGGTAAGCCGCCAAGGCCAAAACCGCGGCCAGAACGACAGCCAGCTTGAGCAGCAGAATGATAAATCCGAGCATCCAATCCAATATCATGAGCGTGTGTCGGCTCCCCTGAACTGTTTTCTGCCTAACCGCCTTCCCCCCATATCCGGCATGTGCATTTCCGCGTGGGATAGACGGGGCATTATGACAAGGCCCTCAGGCACTTTGACGGAACGCCTCAGTTTTATTTTCAACGACAGCGAATCCATGGTGATCCACAGGCTGTTGTAACCTGAAAATCCACACGCCTCCGCCTGTTTCGCGTTCATCCAGATGTACGGCTCTTTTGCCAGTTTCTGAAGGGGGGGTGAAAAGTGAGAGAGGCATTCGGTTCCAAAGCACGCTTCCGTCAAGAGTATCTCAAAATTCGTGCCGGCAGACGCCCCTGATTCCGGCGCTGGCCGAACCTCCCGCTCCATGTCCGGCCCTTTGGCGGAGATGCGAAGCGGCTCATCCCCGGAGAGTTGCTGGATGCCGTCCAATTCGGGATGAGCGTCGATCAGCCATGCAAGCAGCCGTTGCCGCGAAAAAACGCCCTCACTGCCTCCTATCATGTCCAATGCTTGCCAGGCGGCACACGTATCACTACCGGGCACCGTTTCTCTAAACGTTCGCGGCGGATGATCTCCCCCCCCGGTAATGCTGATGGGCATGCCACCCTTGAAAACAGGGCGCGCATGCTGAGCCCGGCCCCGATGATTGATGAAGATACCACCGGATTCATAGACCGTCTGGGTGGGAATGAAGGCGGAAGCGGCGTTTGCCGGATGCAAGGGAATGTAATCCATGGCGGATAGAAAGCCGAGGCGGCTGAATGCCAGCGCAAGCCGCCGCCGGTCGGGGAAATCCCATACCGGATCGGTTTCCACCATCAGAAGCGCCTGGATGCCGCCGTTTTCTATATTCTCCAGCAGGTCTTCAACGGCGCCGTCGGGCGCAGTCAAAAGGGCCGCCCCATAGGCATTCGGGCCGGGGAGCGTGCAACACAACCCCGACCGGGGCCGCAAACGAAACGCCAGTTCGGCACACTGCCCTATGATACGGTGATCGGTGATGTCCGTACCGCAAACAACTGCCGTACGCGCGCCTCCGGTGACGAGATTCAACACGGATTGCACGTGGGCCCATTTCCCCCCGTCACCGTCCATGATCGGCGGCAACAGACGCTCGTTACCGTCTTCAAAACTTGCCGATGTCGCGGCCTCCAGAATGTCGTGGATTTCCCGGGGAGAAGCCGCTATTTGCCGGAAATCAAACGGCAGGTCCAACGGTCGCGGATCGAGACACAAAACATCGGCCCCTTTTCGAACCGCCTGCCGCAAGGATAACGCCAGCATGGGGGCTTCGTTGACCGGATCCGCGCCGACAACCAGGATGCGGTCGAATGTCTCGATCTCTTCCAGAGACAAGGTTTTGTTCCTGGCAAGGCAATTCAGCACGGTGTGAACATTCCCCAGATGCCGTCTGGTCAATCCCACGTACGGCTGCCGCCAGCCTTTGTCACGGCATAGCTTCAGCGTGCCTGCCAGGGTCTCCAGGCTGCATCGGGGTGATACCAGCGTTGCCACCGAAGAAGGCCCGTACCGTTGGCTGATGGCGTCAAGACGCTGGGCGGTCAGCGCAACGGCCTGTTCCCCGGTCACTTTTTCGCGATTCACCCGCCCCGTCCTCGGCCGGTCTTCCTGATCGGCATAGAAAAATCCGTATCGCCCCCGATCGCAGATAAAGTGGCCGTTGATCTCGGGCTCGAGGCGCGCTTCTTGCTTTACAATCCGACGATAGCGGGTATTGACGGTCAAGTGGCAGCCCAGGCTGCAGTGTATGCATATCGAAGGATGCCTTCCGAAATCCCATTGCCGCCCTGTATAGCGGGAGGGCCGATCCGTGTAGACACCGGTTGGGCAGAGATCGATCAAGTTACCGGCAAAGGGGCTCTTCAGGGTGCCGTCCCGATACCGCCCGAAATAGATGCGCGAGGCAACGCCCATGACGCCAAGATCATGGTAGCCGGCAAACTCCTGGTAGAATCGCGAACAACGGTAGCATTGGATACAGCGATTCATTTCGTGTTGAATCAGGGGGCCCAGGTATTGATCACGATAGGTTCTTTTGCGGCCCCTGAATCGCCGCAGGCCGTGCCCGCCGGACACGGTCAGGTCCTGAAGCAGGCAGTGCCCGCCTTCGTCGCACACCGGGCAGTCATGGGGATGGTTCATCATGAGCCATTCGATGACATGGCGTCTGAAGTCGACGGCGTCGGCATCGGTTGTGGAAATCACCATGCCGTCTTCCGCATCCAGCCGGCAGCTCATCTTGATGCCTTTTACCGGGCCCTCCAGGACACTCACGGCACACACCCTGCATGCGCCCACCGATCCCAACGCCGGATGGTAGCAGAACCTCGGTATGACGATGCCGAGCCGTTCGGCTGCATCGATCACCTTGGTCCCGGTCGGAACGACAACTTTTCTCCCGTCAATGACAAGTTCCGGCATTTTTACTGTTGATCCTCAAAGGGGCAGCGTTTTTGATCGATATGGGCAACAACTTCGTCCTCGAACTCCTTGAACAGGCTTGCCACCACCATCGCGGCACCGGGCGCAAATGCACAGTATGCCTGCCACAGGTGCCGGCACATGGTGGTTATCATTTCCACAAACGATCTTTCGCCCCGGCCGGTTTCGATCCGGTGGAGCAAATCCCGAATATAGGGGATGCCTTCTCGGCAGGGGGTACACCAGCCGCATGATTCGCGCGAAAAAAAATTTACCAGGTTCAGAGTGGCCGCCACCATGCAGGTGTGCTGATCGAACACCATGACGGCCGCGGTGCCCAGCCGATGGCCGGCTTTTTTCAAGGTGTCGAAATCCATTTCGATGTGGTATAATTTTTCCGTCATGTAGGCCGTGGAGGCACCGCCCGGCAGGCAGGCCTTGAACGTCGATCCCGGCCGCATACCGCCTGCATGGACCTCGATGACCTCCGAAAGTTTTATCCCCATCGGCAGTTCATAGCATCCGGGTCGATTTACTTTTCCGCTGACACAAAATATCTTTGTGCCGGCGCCACCGGGGGTCAATGCCAGGGATTTGAACCATTCGGCGCCATGTCTCACGATATGGGGGACACAGGAAAGCGTTTCCACGTTCTGCAGCAGTGTCGGCTGCCCCCACAGGCCCTTTACCGTGGGATGCGGCGGCGGCTTTTTGGGATTCGGCCGGTTGCCGGAAATCGCGTTCAAAAGCGCCGTCCCCTCTCCACAGATATAGCGTCCGCCGCTCCGGTGAACAGTCAGATCGAAGCTGAAACCGGAACCGAAAATTCTTTTGCCGATAAAGCCCTTTTCTCTTGCGATGCCGATTTCCCGTTCGAGAATCACGGAGGCTCCCTCGTATTCCGGTCTTATGAAGATAATGCCTCTTTCGGCCCCGATTCCATAGCCGGCTAACGCCATCCCCTCGATCAGCTGGTGGGGGTCGGCGTGAATCAACACGCGGTCCTTAAACGTGCCGGGCTCCATTTCATCCACATTGCAAACGACATAACGCGGATACGGCGCATCGTCGGGCACCGTCGTCATTTTCGACCCCATCGGAAATGCGGCACCGCCCCGTCCCCGCAGCGTCGCATCGAAAATGATCTGTTTGACTTCGTCCGACCGGGATTCCCTGACCGCCTTTTCAAGGCCCTGGTAACCGCCGCTGTGCCGGTACTCGGACAAGGTCGTAATGCGATCCGGTTTTCGGTTTGCCAATAAAACTTGAGGGTACATCCCGTGCCTGCAGTCCGGGTTAAGGTTCTAACCTGAGTTGAGTGTTTCAAATTTTAAGAATTATCAAAGTAAAAACAATTTCGCTTATACGGGCCTTTCGGGGGCCTGGTCCTGCGATGCCGTCCTCTCCTGCTGCGCCTCGAATCTCAATTCATCGAGAAGCCGCTCCAATTTTTCAGGGGTTAGATTTCCGTAAACCTTTTTGTTTACCAGAATAGCCGGTGAGCGATCGCAATATCCGATGCAGCAAACCGGAAGAAGGGTAAACAAACCGTCCGGCGTGGTTTCGCCCATTTGGATATCGAGGGACCGGCAAAGGAACTCCTTGAGGGCTTCACCCCCCATCGACCAGCACATGACGCTGTCACAGACATGAATGACATATTTCCCGACCGGCTCACGAAATATAAACGTGTAGAAGGTCGCAATCTGTTCAATTTCCAGCGGGTCCATGTGCAGCAACCGTGCAACCACTTCCAGACTTTCATCGTCCAGGTAGCCGTATCGGTCCTGAATTTTGAAAATGATGTCCACCAGCAGTTCCCGGGGATGCTCGCTGTTTTGGACCGTCCGCGTCAATTCGGCTTTTAATTCTTCTGAAAACATAGCCCCACATTCTCTCAACACCTGAAACCCGACAACCGATGACTTACGTCCATGTTTGGGGCATTTGAATTTCGGTCATTCGATATTCTTCCGGATTTCGAATTTGGTGCTTGGAATTTTATTCCGCCTATTCCTGGCACAGCCAAATATTTCCGGCCCGGCCCAAGCTACCAGAATTTCATACCCAAGTTGCGCGTTCCAAATTTTAAGAATGCTCAACTTGGGTCATCAAAAGGGGCTTACCGATCGATATCCGGCAGCGTGTAATCGACCGAACTGATATTGGCGATAAAGTCGGAAATCGGCAGCCCCCGGGATATCAGCGGCAGTATCTGGACATTGGTGAAGCTGGGGCCCCTCACATGCAGCCGGTAGGGGCAGCCCTTGCCGTCGCTGACCAGGTAATAGCCTTGTTCTCCCCGGGGAATCTCGCATGCCGCATACGCCTGCCCCGGCGGGATTTTGGGTCCGCGTGTCACGTTGACGAAGTGGTGAATCAGGCTTTCGATATCATTCAGCATATGTTTGCGCACCGGAACGGCATACCGGTAGTCATCGGTTACATAAGCGCCGCCGGGCATGTTGTCGGCCGCCTGCCGAATGATCTTGGCGCTCTCGTAGCATTCCTGAATACGCATGCAGAAACGGGCATAGCAGTCTCCCGCGGTATCTGTGGGCACCTCGAAATCGAAGCGCTCATACCCTGAATAGGGCATTCTTTTGCGCAGGTCCCACGCAAAGCCGCTTGCCCTCAGATTAGGCCCGCTGACACCCCAGTCTATGGCTTCATCCAGGGGCAGCCTGCCGATTCCCCTGGTGCGCGCCTTGACGATCGGATTGTTGACGGTCAGATTTTCGTAATCGCGGATCCGCCCGGGAAAAATTTTTAGAAAGGCATCGATGGCCTCCTTCCATCCGTCGGGAAGATCTGCTGCCACGCCGCCGATGCGAAACCATGCCGGGTGCAGCCGTCCGCCGGTTATCGACTCCACGATATCCAGGATCAACTCCCTTTCACGAAAGGTATAAAACGTAGGTGTCATTGCGCCGAGGGCGTGGGCAAAAATACCGATATAGGCAAGATGGTTGCTCAAACGGAAAAGCTCACTCAACATGACGCGAATGAATTGTGCCCGTTCCGGCACCGTTATGCCGGCCAATTTCTCCACTGCGAGCAGATAGGGCAGATTGTTGGCTGCGCCGGCCGTGTAGTCCACGCGGTCGGTGTAGGGGATGAACTGGTGCCAGGACTGGCGCTCGCCGATCTTCTCGACAGACCGGTGGTGATACCCCACGTCCATGTCGAGGTCGACAATGCGCTCCCCCTTCAAACGGGCGATAAACCGCATCAACCCGTGGGTCGCGGTGTGGTGCGGGCCGATATTGAGCAGTATTTCCTCCGCAACGTCCACCCCGGGGTGATAGGTTTCGGCACCCAGCGGGTCATGTGTTTCAGCAGCCGCCAAATCATAGGGTGCGATCTCCGTGGCACGCCCCGGATAGGATTTCCTCAAGGGATGCCCTTCCCAGTCATGCGGCATGATAAGCCGCTTGAGGTTCGGGTGTCCCGTAAAATTGATGCCGAACATGTCGTAGATCTCACGTTCGTACCAGTTCGCCGACGGCCAGATATCGCTGATGCTCGAGGTTTCGGGCCGTTTGCCCGACAGCGGTACCTCTAAGCGCAGACGCATGGGGGGATCGAATGCCAGGAGGTGGTGCACAAGGGTAAAGTCAGGATATCGATCCCGGTCGCCGCGTGCGGATTCATCGATGGCTGTGTAGTCTTCGAGTCTTGCGAAGCGTGGCTTGGCCTCATGCTTTAAATATCGTAAAATCGCGTTGAGATCTTTTGCGGCCACCGCAAAGGTCGGCATGTCGACTGACGGCTCGCCGGTTCGTAAAGATTCGCCGAAACGGGCGTACAGCGCATCGGCAAGTTCTTTTTCTTCGGGTGACGGTTTGAACGGTGGCGCCGGCGGCGTCCACATGAGATCGGTGCGGCTGCCCGAAAAATCAGGGGGGGTCGTCGAGGTCCCCCGCACGGGGATCTCCTCCATGCCCGGGCCTCTGGGGTCGCGCGATTTGCTTTTGCCGTCCACTAAAACCGGGGCGGTGGTTCCCTGGGTTCCATATCCGGAATGAAATACCGAACGTGCCGGGCTCTCACCCCTGATTTTTTTCTGCAGAACATCGAGCCCCATGAGGATGGCTTCAGGGCGCGGCGGACAGCCGGGAATGTAAACGTCCACCGGCAGAATCTGGTTGACCCCCTGAACGACGCTGTAGGCGTCATACATGCCGCCGGTGTTTGAGCACGATCCCATTGACATCACCCATTTCGGTTCCGCCATCTGCTTGTAGAGGCGCAGCACGACCGGAGCGATTTTTTTGAATACGGTCCCGGCTATAATGAGGAGGTCTCCCTGGCGGGGAGAGGGACGAATGACTTCAGATCCGAATCGTGCGATATCGTATCGCGACGTCAGCACGGCCGCCATTTCCATAAAACAGCATGACAGGCCGAAATAAAGGGGCCACAAGCTGTTGGCATGCGCCCAGTTGATAACGGGGTCCAGCAGGTGCCGGGGCGGTGTCAGACTTTTTGGTCTCTCGAGCCCCAATTCAGCCCTCCTTTACGCCAGATATAGATGAGGCCCAGCAGCAGGATGAGGATGAAGAGCGTCATCCGGATCCACCCTATCCATCCCAACTCCCGGCATGCAACCGCCCAGGAGAATATGAAGCTTCCCTCGACATCGAAGATGAGAAAAAAGATGGCAACGAGAAAAAACGGCAAAGAATATCTGAGGCGTGATGATCCGTATGGGATAATGCCGCTTTCGTAAGGTCTTGATTTTTCTTGGTTGGGTTTTTTTTCTCCCAAGAAGGATGCAATCAGGACAAGGGCCGCGATAATAAAAAGCACCGCCAGAGCAAATAAAATAAGTGCTGGTATTCCCGGATGCCAGGGAGATAAATTTTCAAATGGCTGTATAGAATTCATCACATACAAAGCAGCAGAATGAGCTATTTGTCGTATTTCCGGTGCCAGCCCCAGTTTTCATAATATTCCCAGCTTGCCATTTTGTTCAGGCGCTTTATCTTCTCGTCCTTCTCAAGGAGAATGGCCCGCATCACATCGCCCATGGAGAGCAGGCCAATATAGTCGTTTTCTTTCTTGACGAGTATATGCCGGATAAACAGTCCCAGAAACATGTCCTGAAGCGCCGTTATCGGTGTCTCCGGCGGCACACTGATGAGTTCGGTGTTCATGTAATTGCCGACAACCGCTTTCTTCGCATCGAATCCGGGCTCGATCGAGTTGCGGAAATAATCCCGCTCGGTCCAGATGCCGACGATAGCCCCTTCCTTTCCTACCAGGATTGCCCCAATTTTTTTGGCAATCATCTGCTGCATGACGTCATAGACAAGGGTATCCATGCTTACGGATATGAGACCCCATGGTTTGTCTGAAATAATATCGCCGGCGGTCTTCATCGTCTCACTCCTGAAAGGGTTCCCGCTCAATGTGAACGGCGTCCAAAAGCCGTGCTGACAGGTTTCCGCTATTGCTTACTGAATGGGGCTCTCTGCCGTCAGCTGCGGCAAATGTTTTGCCTTACGGCAGTGCTGCGCGGGACCGTAAAGCATTTTATCTTTACCGATGCACTCGCTGTGGCGGTTCGATTTAACCCCATGGTTGCACAATAAACTAATATCGGGTCCGGTAAAATGTCAACGAAAACTTTTTTTTAGCAATGTTTGAGAGGTGGGTTTCCCGGTCGGACCCACATGCACAAATTGACGATTCCCCGCAGCAATCTTAAGGGGACTCTTCACCGTAAGGAATTCTATCAATTATGATTCGCTCGCATTCCCTGCAGCACGCCGCAGGGAATGCGCTCGCTGTCTCGCTCCAAATGACTGAGCTGCCGGAATGTTTATTCCGTCAGCCCCGCACAGAGCCTGCCCCGGTGTTGTCTTTGGCCGGAGCGGGGGTCCGGGCATAGCTTTCCGGATAGCGCAAACGCTTCACTACTTGCCCGCCGGCGCGGGTATGACGAGGGCTCTAGACTAAAAATCACAGCTCTCGAAATTACTACTACCCATGCTTAGGGCAAATACTACCAGCCCATTTCCGAAAGGGACAACCCGCTGTTACAGATCCCATCGTTGGGGTTAGCAAGGCTGAGCCTCAACGTTGAGGTGAATACGGTTAGGCGTTAACGGCCGCAATACACGACTTCGTCCGGCGCCCACTTTTCCGGGCGGTGCGCCGATAACAGCGATGCCTGTCATCGGACGTTTTCGATTCCATATCGCACGCACCGAGCTGTTGGACTAAACGGTTATACCCTTTTGCGCAACATTGCTTGGCTTGTGTCTTTACATTATTTTTCATCGTAGCACCTCATTTTCATTCCACCTGAATTGCCGGTTATTCCAAAATAATATATACGTTACGGCATTTCAAATAATTGAACAAACCCACGCCTCCTGCCTTTCCATTTTCCAACCCTCTTGACAGAACATAATCCATCCTTAAGCTATTGCAACCACATTGTGGTGTTTTTCTGGCAAATCACTCTCAACGATGAGGTGCCTCCGGCGTTTCAACAAAGGCGGCTTCCCAAGTTGAGCGAAAGGAGGTCAAGATGATTATTCATCAAAGAGAAATCGGCTACGGGGATACCTACCCCGAGTTTTTTGCGGCGCTTGCCAAGGTCAAGGCATATCTTGAAAATAAATATCCCGAGATCTCTGTCGGACTGATGTACAATCTCGCAGGCGAGAGGCGCAGGGTAACGATTCAAACGCGTTATGCTTCACTGGCAGATTATGAAAGAATCGACTCCGAAATGGACAATGACAAAACCTACTCGAAAATGCTCGAACCTGTCATGACCGACAAAGTGCTTCCCATCGTAGATCAGTTCTATCGCGTCCTTGAAAGTTCTTAAAAAAGTGCCTTACGCCTTGAAGGAACGTTCACGAGCCTGGTCGGCATCGTAGTATTCCACAACCGTGAGGTAGGTGTTCAGATCGACCCTCAGGGTAGCGCGGTGGGGGTTGTCGTACCAGCTGAGCACCAGCTGATCATCGGGGGCCTCTTCGATGACGAGGGACCCATTGAAGGCAGGGTAGCGGTTTCTGAAGACCATGAGCTTCAGCAGCCGTTCCACTACCGGCTTTTGAATGTCACGGCTGATTTCGTCAAGCGTGTAGTTGTGCCGGTTTATGTCGCGACCGTTTTTGGTTTGTTCGGCCAGTGCGATGTCGTTTTCGCCTGCCAGCAGGCCGACATAGTAGACCTGCGGAATTCCGGGGGTAAAGAATTGTATGGCGCGTGCGGCCAAATAGGCGTTGTCGTTGCACTCCAGAGCCGAGTAGTAGGTGCAGTTGACCTGATAGGTGTCCAGATTGTTGTATTCCGGTCCGGAGTATATTTTCCTGGTGTTCGCCCCCTTCTCATCCAGTCCATTCAGTGTGCGTTCGATCTCTTCCGGTGTGAGCAGGTCGACCACATCCACCACCCCGATGCCGTCGTGGGTGTCCAGGGTGGTGATCTGCTTCCGTGGGCAGATGGTCAGCCACTTCAACAGGCGTTCGCTCGTGTGGTGATACAGGGTATGCAGCACGAGCATGGGAAGGGCGAAGTCATATGTCCAGTACCCCTTGGCGGCGATTTTCAGGTGATAGCTGTGATGCTCGTGCACCTCGGGGAGCATCACCGTGTCGAAGGGGCTCAGGTACTCTTTCAGCCAGTCGAGCAGATGCCACACCTCCGGTTCCAGAAAAAAGCAGTCGGTTCCAAGCCGCACGGTTGCGTAGGCAAATGCATCCATGCGGATCATTTTGGCATTGGTCCGGGCCAGATGGATCAGGAACGAGCGCAGGACTTCCTTGGTTTTGGGTGATTGGAGGTCCATATCGATCTGCTCGTAGTCGAAGGTGCACCACACCTTCTCGCGCGATCCGTCGGCCCGGTGGATTACCGTGTAAGGCGGACGGGGTTTGCGGGTATAAACCCTGGCCAGATCCGCTTCGCTGATTTCACCGGTGGAACTCAACTTGTTAAAACTCAGAAACATATCGGCGAATTCTGAATCATCCCCCTTCTCGAAATAATCCTGAAAATAGAGCGACTGCCGGCTGATGTGATTGACCATGAAATCGATCATAAGGTCGAATTCTTCGCCTATACGTTCAACATCCTCCCAATTGCCGAAGGTCGGGTCGACTTCGAAATAGGTCAAGGGGGCAAATCCCCGATCGGCCGAAGACGGGTAAAAGGGCAACAAGTGCACACCCCCCACCGCTTTGCGCAGAAAACGCCTGAGTACGTAATGCAGCTCCAGAAGATTCGCGCCCAGGGAATCCGGATATGTGATCAGCTGAATGTTATTGCGTAAGGTCATGGGCGTTCCTTTCTTACCGGAAAATCATTATATTTACTTGCCGTGTTGTTTATGCAACCGTATGGTGTATTTTCTCGATGAACTTATACCAAGCGATGCCTTCGAGAATGCCGCCGGCGGCGGGTCGATCGGCATAATAAACATTGCGCGACTTTTTCAATTTTTCGAGCTCCGGGCTGAAATTGCCGACAACGATGGCCTTTGGCTCACCGCGCAGCATTTCCTCATCGTTGCCGGAATCGCCGCAAACGAGAAAATGCGACAACGGGATCTCCCATTTATAGCTGACATAACGCAGGGCTTTACCCTTCGAAGCCCGGTAAGGCAGGATGTCCAGGTAGGCGTCATGGGAATAAATCAGATTGTAGCGGCACTTGTTGGCTATCAGGCGGTCATGAACTTTTGCCAGGCGGTCTTTTCCCGGCACCATGTTGTAGCTTATCTTGAATTGCCGCTGGGTGTCCTCTTCCTGATAGGTTAAAAATGGAAAATCTTTCAGCAGGCTGACAATTTTTTCCCGATCCCATTTAGCCGAGATATGGGTTTCCCACCCTTTTCCAAACTGCCTGTGCTTGCCATAGTATATCTCCGCACCCACCGACGAAATGATCACATCGGGTGTCTGGACACCGAATCGCTTTAAATAGTCGCACGCCGAGTCCACCGTGCGCCCGGTGGCCACGCCGAATCCCACATGTTCCCGGTGTCGCTTCAATAGTTGCAGAAGTTCTTCCAGATGCGGATTGTCGTCGCCGATGAGCGTATTGTCGATGTCGGTAATCAGGAAATAGTCAAGCTTTGCCAGCCTTCTGCCGATGGGGTCGGAAGGAACGGCAACGTCCATGTGGGTCGATTCGAAGCTGTCAAGTGTTTCGTTGAGGGCTTCCATATACTTGGCGGCATGACTTTCCCACGTATAGTGCTCGCGGATGTTCATGACCCCGGCTTTGGAATAGTCCTTCCAGCATTCGTTGCCGGCGATAATGCGCTTGGCTGCATTGGCAATCTCCCGGGTATTGGTGGTATCCACCAGCACACCACATTCGCAGTTGTTTACGATATCCATCGGGCCCCCGTCATCGGGTGCGATGATGGGCAACCCGCAGGCGGCTGCCTCGATAAGGGTAATGCCGAAAGGTTCCGTGAGGGCGGGGTTGACGAACACGCCGCGATTTTCGGCTGCGATGCGGTAGAGCTCAGGCACTTCATATTCAAAGTCGTGCCTTTTGGGGATGGCCATCTTGCCGTACAAGTCATACTTGTCCATCAGCAAAAGCATTTCGGTCAACACGTCACGCTCGTTGTCCTGCATAGCATAAATGTCTTTTCGAATACCGGCAAACACCGCCAGGTTCGCCATGGACTGGAGTTCCAGGTCCTCTCCGAACGCCTTGATGAGACCGGCAATGTTTTTGCGTTTGTCGGGGCGGCACAATGAAAGGACCAACGGCTTGTCGGGATGCTTGAAAAAGCGATTAAGCTCCTCGAGGATCGAGGCCTGCGCATACAGCTCCTCTTCTTTTTTTTCGTATTCCGGCAGGGAATTGTGATAGTAGGGGTAGAACTTGTCGATGTCCAAACCGGGCGGCAGGACCTTGAAGCGCGGTAACCTTTTATTCTGGTACAGACCGTACTGGCCCTCAATTTCCTGCGTGGTGCTGGTTATCACCAGATCGGCTTTTCTTAAAATCTCCTCTTCCGTGTGAATGCGGTGATCGATTTTGAACTTTATGTCGATCTCCTTTTCAGACATGCCTTCATTCAACAGACGGCTCAGCTTCGAACGGCCCAGCGAGTGCCCCGTGTAGATCAGGGGCAAGCCGAAGATCTCCGACAACTGAAGCGCCACGTATCCGGCGTCGGGATAGTGTCCGTGCACAACATCGGGAATCTCTTCCTGACGTTTGATGTGCTTGATGGATTTGTCGACGTACTCATCGAGGTACGGCCAAAGCAGCTCCTTGCGCCGGTATTTTCGCCCCCCGCATTGAATTCTGACGATACGGCACTTTTCACTTATTTTCTCGATCGGCTGCGCGTAGTCTTCGGAAACCGATTTGTCACCCACCAACCGCGTGAAAAGCTCCACTTTTCTCACATCTTCGCGTTTTTCAAGCGCTTTGGCCAGTTCCACCACGTACTTGATCTGCCCGCCGGTGTCGGCATCATGACCCAATTCGAGGTTCTCTGACCGCAACAGCCCGTGAATGCTGAACAATTGTACATACAACCCATTAGCGCTTTTCAACTGGTCTCTTCCTTTCAGGATCCAGCAGACCCTCGTAAAACCCCGCTTCCGCCGGTATGGCGCCCTTTATGCCGCATACCCGTCGGGCGAGTTCCGCCGCGGTTTCCACAATTTTTTCAGGCGTCCATCCATGGGTGCAGCCCAGAGCGACAACCGATGCATACGCATCGCCGGCGCCAACCGTATCCCCCGCAATTTCGACGGGTGTGTTCCGTTGCTCGTGCGAACCCGTGTGCGTAAAAAGCTCGCTCCCGGCCGCGCCCTTTGTGAGCGAGATCAAACCGATGCCCATATCCTGCATGAGGTGGTCGACAAACGCATCATCACTCCCCGGAAACCGGAACATCCCTTTAATCGTCTTCAACTCCTCCGTGTTCATCTTGAGCGCATTGCATTGTTGCAGAGATTCGCGCACAATTTTTTCGTTGTAACAGCCCGGTCGAAGGTTGACATCACAAAGCACACGCGCCTCCGGATCTCTTGCCGCCAGGATTTTTTGCACGGCCCCGTGCCCGCGGGCGGTGCGCTGGGACAGGGTTCCAAAGTAAATCAAGTCCGGGTTTTGCCGGCGGACGGCTGCGACGCCATCACGGGCATCGATATGATCGTAGGCCATATTTCCTAAAATTTCGAAAGTCGGCGTGCCCTCGTCGTCGAGGGTCACCGTGACCCTGCCGGTCTCGTAGCGGTCGTCCTGCATGACATGACGGGTATCGAATCCGTTGAGATCCAACAGGTTCATGATTTCTCTGCCGGCGGCATCATTGCCGATGCGGCTGATCAAAGAAACCGGTTCACCGATTTTCTGCAGGTGATAGGCGAAGTTGAAAGGGGCACCGCCGATGCGCCTGTAACCTGGAAATATATCGACTAGAATTTCACCGACAGATGTAATCATACGCGTTGGCCACTGGGGCTCCCCATTTCTTGTGTTTGTTGTGTTTGTTGTGTTCGTTGAGTTCGTTGCGCTTGTTGCGTTTGTTGAGTCATACCTGCCAACCCAATTAACCCAAGCAGTGAACGTTTATGCTCGCATCAGTAGGTTTAACACAAATAGCTATAGCGGTAAAGGTCTTCAAAATTCGGAGGTCCGAGATCAGAAGCCAGAAGGGATAAATACCTGCGTTACATGGCTGCATGCGATTAGCAGTGTAGTCGAGGGCATTGCCAGCATCGCCAGCAGCGATGCCCACGACCTCATCGACATCGGCAAGCATTGGAGCGTTCCGGCTGACGGCGCAAAAGCACTGCGGCTGGTTTCTTGACTTCAAGGTTGCAGCCTTGAGGTTATGGAAGCGGTTACAGGCCTTCCAGTTTGGCAATGATGTCGGACATGACCTCGTTCGCTCCGCCTCCGATGGCGTTCAAACGCATGTCCCGAAACGCCCGGCTGACGCGCATTTCATTCATGTAGCCGGAGCCGCCGAACATCTGCAGGCAACCGCTGGAGATCCTGCAGCTCAATTGGCCGACCAGCAGTTTTCCCATGGAAACTTCCCGGGTCACATCCTGATGCGCCATTTTCATTCTGACGATGTGATAGGTCAACTGCTGCAGGCACTCCAGCTCCGTGAGCCATTGGGCAATACGGTGCCTAAGGACCTGTTTGACAATCAAGGGTTTGCCGAAAACAATCCGCTTTCTGAGGTGATCCACCGTGAGGGCAATCAGGTCTCTCAAAGCGACATAGGTGGTTGGCAAAGCGCTGAAGCGTTCATGCTGGAACTGCTTCATTTGAATAATGAACCCCTCCCGTTCATCACCGATAAGATTTTTTGCCGGAATCCTGAGGTTGTCCAAGAAAAGTTCGGCCGTATCGCTGCTGCGCATGCCCAGCTTGTCCAGCTTTCTGCTGACGGAAAATCCGGCGGAATCCGTAGGGACCACGAAGAGTCCGAAGGAGTGGTATCCCGGATCTTCGCTGGTTCTGGCCAGCAGGGTTAAAAAGTCGGCCTGGGTGCCGTTGGTGATGAAGGTTTTGGACCCGTTGATGACAAATTCATCGCCGTCTCTCTGGGCGGTGGTGCGCATGGCGCCAACATCCGATCCGGCATCCGGTTCGGTAACGGCAATGGATCCGACCATCTCCCCAGCGATGGCGGATCTCAGATACGTTTCCTTCAAATATTCACTTCCGAACTCGGCAATGGCCGGGGTAGCCATGTTGGTCTGCACGGCAATGGCCATGGCCACGCCGCCGCATTCGATGTGTCCCAGTTCCTCCAGCAAAACGGTTTCATACCAGTAGTCGAGCCCCTGTCCGCCGTAACGCGGGTCATAGCGAATTCCCAGAAAACCCAGGTCGCCCATTTTCTTAAAAAGATCGTGCAGGGGGATTTTGCCGTTTTCCTCCCAGTCGTCGATGTATGGGTTGATCTCCTTTTTGATAAAATCGTACACCGCACGGCGCACCTGATCATGTTCTTTGGTAAAGTAGGTCTGTTTTCCCATTAGTACATTTCCTGTATGAGGTCGCTGAAACGTTCGTTTACATATTTTCGTTTTAACTTCATGGCGGCCGTCAACTCGGGATCGTCGCTGGCAAGCTCGATGTCGATAAGACGGAATTTTTTGATGGTCTCCAGCCGAGCCGGGGATTTGTTGGCCCCGACGATTTCTTTTTCGATAAGCTCGCTGATCTGTTCATTGTGACAGAGGCTCTTATAGGTAGTAAATGGGCTATGTTACATTTGATTTTCAATACCTGCGAAACTCGCTGCCCGTTCAACTTGCAATCGGCTTTTATTTTACCAACATCGACGGCCCAGTCAAATATCTTTTTTTCGAGCCAGGTACTCTCCTTCATCTGCAGGATAATGG
>JAJDNW010000036.1 GCA_022340465.1 Deltaproteobacteria bacterium
TCGACACCCGAGACAAAGCCGGGGTCCTGATTCAGGTTTCCGGCGCCGGAATACCCCCCCTGAATCAAGGTGTATGACACCGTGGAGTAGCTTGCCCCAAGGATGGTTTCATACAGGCCGGGGCCAGCCGCAACATTCGTAGTGTTTCCCCAGATAATGGAATTGCGGAAATGGATATAGGAATTGTTGTTGTAGACCCCTCCTCCATAATCGGTCGAAGTATCGCCGGTGGCCTGGTTGTTGGCGATGGTCGTGTTGATGATATTCACCGGATAGGATGAATTGTTTTTTCCATAAACATACACCCCGCCGCCCTGCTGGGCCGTATTGCCGGCGATGAGGCAGTTGACCAGGTTGACGGTCCCGTTGACCGCATTGGCGATCTGTACGCCGCCGCCGGTGCAATGGTCCAATCCGATATTGTTCTTGATGACACAGTTCCGGACGGTGGACGTTCCCGACAAATATTGCATTTGAATACCGCCCCCGCCGTAGGCATCGCCGGCACAATTCATGATGGTGAACCCATCCACAATCACGGGGCCGCCGTTCAGTGAAAACCCGCGCACCCAGTTGTCTCCGGTTTCTCCGTTTCCCGTGACGATCGTGGGATAACTGGCCCAGTCCCGGTCATCCCATTGGGGTGAGGCCACGCTTGCGGGAAACCCGCCGTAAAAACTCAATTGATAGCCGAAGTTGGAAACAACATAGTGATCCCAACTTTCCTGGGGCGTGCGGGTGTAGACCCCCTCCTTGACCCAGATTTCATGGCCGCCCGTCTCGTCCGCAGTGGCCGCTTCGACCGCCGACATGATGTCGGCAAACGCGAAGGCCCAGGATGCCCCGGTCTGAGTGCCGGTGTTGGCGGCATCCACGTAATAGACGGTCCCCCAGGCATTGGCGGCGAAAAGCAGAAAGAAAATAAAGGCCAGAAATGTTTTGAACCGATTCGCAAACAGGCCTTTGCCTCTCCAGGTTAAATACGAGTCACGCATCCTTTTCCTCCTTCAAGTTTGGGGTGGTTGATGGTCCAATTTTCCAAAAGTCAAAATTAAAAGCGTTTATTGGGTTGATGTCATCGATGACCGCGCTTTTGTTTAAAAAATAGGGCAACCGGGGTTGCAATAAGCAAATTATGTGCCAAATTATACGCCGGATAGATATGGTATAAGAACATTGTGGTACGCTACAGGAGGTACGTTGATGACCGTATCTGGGAAAATTAGGTTACAGGCATGAAATGTTTTCCACATTCAGGCCGTTGCGCAATGGGCATCCCCTGAATTCCCCCGCTGAAATGAAGCATTCAGCAGACACTCGCTGTCATGCCGCAGTGGACACTTCGCTGTGCCAACTTCCAACTTGTCGACGTCTCGGATGCCGACGTGACTTTCTGCCATCTCGCGGCGGACCGGATGGTGAGCCCGGGAGACACATTCGACACATTGAAAAAAGGATGCCGCATCCTGTCACGCCGGTTTGAAGTCAGCGGACGAGAGATATACAACCCGAATTGAGCGACTGTCAGGGCCTCACCCGTAACAGCATGCTCTCATCCAAAAAATGGTAAGGCACCCAATTTAACATGAAATCTCAAACAAACGAATTGAAATTTCATGTTAAATGCGATAGGGCTTGCCCTATGAAAAAAATTGAGCGGTTGATAGATGAAAGAGCGATAAATAGATATCTCAAAACCTTTCCGGTTACAGCGATATTGGGCCCCCGCCAATGCGGCAAAACGACGCTGGCACGGGGTCTAAGGTTCGACCACTATTTTGACCTTGAGAATCCACGTGATGAAGCCCGTCTGGATACCCCTCAAATCGCACTCGAAGATTTGAAAGGGCTAGTTGTCATCGATGAAATACAGAGGAAGCCCCACCTGTTTCCCCTTTTACGATATCTTGTGGATAGCCGGCAGGACCAGAGCTATCTGATTTTGGGAAGTGCATCCCGCGACCTGATTCACCAGGGGTCGGAGTCGCTTGCCGGCCGGATTGGGTTCTATCATCTCGCCGGATTCCGTTTCCACGATATAGGAAAAGACAACATCAACCGGCTGTGGGCCAGGGGGACCATGCCGGGTTCTTTTTTGGCCGGTGACGATGCCGGAAGCTACCTCTGGCGTGAAAATTTCATTGCCACTTTCCTGGAACGTGATATTCCACAGCTTGGCATCAATATCCCGGCTCGAACGCTCAGGCGTTTCTGGGCTATGATGGCACATTACCACGGGCAAGTGCTGAACTATTCCGAATTGGGACGTTCGTTCGGGATTTCAGACATGACAGTTCGCAGGTACGTCGATATTCTGGAAGGGACATTTATGGTCCGCTGTCTTCAGCCATGGCAGGAAAATCTGAAAAAACGTCAGGTAAAATCGCCCAAGTTGTATCTGCGTGATCCCGGACTTTTCCACTGGCTGATGAATGTCGAGAACCTCGAGGAACTGACGCTTCATCCGAAATTAGGTGCTTCATGGGAAGGGTTCGCCCTGGAGTGTGTTTGCCGTAGTATCGGTATAAGCAGTGAAAATTTTTATTTTTGGAAAATTCATTCAGGCTCGGAACTTGACTTGTTATGGATGCATGCCGGGCGAAGATGGGGGGTGGCGTTTACGTATAGTGACGCACCCAGAAAAAGGCGGTCCATGTCAGTCGTGATCGATGACCTGGCGTTGGATCATCTCTGGGTTATATATCCCGGTAAACAACACTATCGACTGGATGAAAGTATTACGGTTCTCCCCCTGTCAGAGGTTCCTGCCAGATGGGAATATCCGGATCAATCAACTTAGGAAAACACAATTGAACATGAAAAAAACAATCGCTTTTTTAATTGTCGCGGGATTGATCGCCCTGCTTGGCTGGCGCTTGTACCAGGGCTATACGGCCAAGCAGGGCCAAGTGAAGACCAACGGCAATCGCGCCGTGGCTGTACGCACCGAGCCCGTCCGCATGATGACTGTCCGGGACATTCGGGTTTTCACGGGGTCCCTCCGGGCGGAGAGCACCTTCTATGTCGCTTCCAAGGTCGGCGGCCGGCTGGAAAAAGTGGCGGTCCATATCGGCGAAAAGATACGGCAGGGGCAGATGGTCGCCCGCATCGAAGCGGCCGAATACCGGCAGCAGGTCGAGGAAGCCCGCGCGGAATTCGAAGTCGCCAAGGCACGCATCGTACAGTGCCGGGCGCGGCTCAATCTGGTTGAAATCGAGTTCAAACGCGTCCGCACGCTTCGCGAAAAGAATATATCATCGGCCTCGGAATTCGATAAAACCGAGTCGGAGCTCAAGGCCGCGCAGGCGGAGCTGATGGTGCTGCAAGCCCAGGTCGATCAGAAGGAAGCGGCATTGAAAGCCGCACAAATTCGTCTCGGGTACACCGAGCTGAAGGCCGTGTGGGAAAACGGCTCCGATGTGCGTTACGTGGGTGAACGGTTCGTGGATGAGGGCCAGATGCTGTCGGCCAACACCCCGATCCTCAGTATCGTCAACATTAAAACGCTGAACGCCGTGGTCAACGCCATCGAGCAGGATTATCCCTATTTAAAACAAGGCCAGGAAGCCGTCATCACGACGGATGCATTTCCCGGGAGCGAGTTCAAGGGCACCGTCTGGCGAATATCCAACATATTGCAGGAATCGACGCGCCAGGCGGAAGTGGAAATCCGGGTGCCGAATCCGGATCTTAAGTTAAAGCCGGGCATGTTCGTGCGGGTGCGCATCCAGTTTGCAAGGCATGCAAACGCAACGGCCGTTCCGGAAGCGGCCCTGGTGGGATATCACGGTAAAAGCGGTGTTTATCTGCTGTCGGCGGATGAAAAGAGCGTCTCTTTCGTCCCCGTCGAAAAGGGGATCGAGGACGACGGCTGGGTGGAAGTGGTTTCTCCGCCCCTGTCCGGTAACGTGGTCACCATCGGCCATCAACTCCTGAAAGACGGCGCAGCCGTCGTGGTGCCGGGCCCGGCTTCGGGGCACGGCGACGCCGGGGCATCTTCAACAGGTGCATTGAAAAAATGAATATATCCCACTTTACGGTAGACCGGCCGATTTTTACAGCCATGCTCACCTGCCTGGTCCTGGTCCTCGGCAGTGTCGCCCTGATGCGCATTCCGGTGGATTTGATGCCCGACATAACCGAACCCCGCATCAGTATCACGACGACCTACGAAAATGCCAGTCCCGAAGAAGTGGAGGAGCTGATTACCCGCAAGATCGAGGAAGCGGTCAGTTCGGTCACCGGCGTAGACGAGATCGATTCCATTTCCGGTGAAGGCGCGAGCCGGGTGACCGTGGCCTTTGCGTGGGGTACGGATATCGACAGTGTTTCCAACGATGTCCGCGATCGCCTGGACCGCATCTATGCATCCTTGCCGGAAAAGGCCGAGCGGCCCTCGTTGCGCAAATACAACCCGTCCGAATTTCCCGTGCTGATTATGGGTACCAGCAGCAACCTCGATCCTCTCAAGCTGCGATACATCATCGACGAACATATACAGCCCCGCATGGAGCGGGCGCCGGGCATCGCCGCCGTCGATGTTGTCGGCGGCCTGGAACGTGAGATCCATGTGGACCTGGACAGCGAAAAGGTCAAGGCCCTCAAACTGTCGGTAAACACTATTGTCGAACGCATAGAAAAGGGCAACCTCAACCTGCCGGCCGGTTCGGTTTACCGCGGGCGTCTGGACGTGCGCATCCGCACACCGGGGCTTTACACGGGCCTCGATGAAATCCGGAACACGATTGTTGCCATGGTCGGCGATGCGCCCATACGGGTAATGGACATCGGTGTCGTCGAGGACGCGTGGAAAGAGGAAACCAACCACGTACTGGTGAACGGTAAAAGCGGGCTCATTCTGAGGGTCAACAAGCAATCCGGGGCCAATACGGTCGAGGTGGTCAGGGGGGTCATGCGGGAAGTGGCCAAAATCAACAAAGACTTTCCGGAGCTCGAAATCGTTCCCATCATCAATTCGGCCAAGTATATCGAGCAGTCCATTAAAAACCTGGGGCAATCGGCCATGTACGGCGCCTGCTTCGCCGTTTTCATCCTCTTGTTTTTCCTTCGGAATATCCGCAGCACCTTCATCGTGGCCGTTGCCATCCCCATATCGGTGATCGCCACCTTCCTGCTGATCTATTTCGGCGGGTTTACGTTGAATATCATGACCCTTGGCGGGCTGGCCCTGGGAATCGGCATGCTGGTGGACAGTTCCATCGTCGTCGTGGAAAACATTCTGCGGCTGCATGACAGGGGCATCGATCGAAAAACCGCGGCCCGGGCCGGCAGCGAGGAGGTCACCTCCGCCATCATCGCCAGCACCTTTACGACCCTGGTCGTTTTTCTGCCGTTGATCCTGATGCGCGGCATGTCGGGCATCATGTTCAAGCAACTGGCGCTGGTAGTGAGTTTCTCGCTGTTTTGCTCACTAATGGTCGCCGTGAGCCTGGTTCCGATGCTGGCTTCACGGTTGATGGCCCCGACGGCCGTGAACGGGCATTCGAGCCGGACGTTGAAAAACAGGCTGCTTTCCCTTTCAAACAACATGTTCATGCGACTGGAAGACCTTTACCGCGACACGCTGCACTGGGCCCTTTCTCATCGCATCGTGACGGCCGTGGCGTGCCTGCTGATCCTCGTCGGTTCGCTGGCCTTCATTCCGCTGATCGGTACCGAACTCATGCCGGAAACGGACGAGGGCGAAGTCCGGGTGGAAGGTGAAATGGAGGTCGGAATGCGTTTGGATCTGGTGCGCCAAACCATGGACGCCATCTATCCCATCATCGTAAAGAGCACGCCCGAGATCGAAAGTTCGCTGGCCTTTATCGGCGGACGGCCATGGAGGCCCGGCAGCGCCAATACCGGGGAATTCCGCATCAACCTGAAACCACTCGACCAGCGCACGCGATCCGATTTGGAGATCGCCGATGATCTGGCCAAACGCCTGACCCACATACCGGGGGTCAAGATCCGCACGCGCAAGGGAAGCGGTTTTTTCCTCCTGCGTCGGGCGACGGGCAGTACCGAGCGTCTCAATGTCGAAATCCGGGGCCACGAACTGAAAACAGCCTCTGCTCTGGTCGATCAGGTCGTACCCCTTATCGAAGCGGTACCCGGCGTCACCGACACGCGTGTCAGCCAGACCCTGGGTACACCGGAACAGCGGATCATCGTGGACCGCCAAAAGGCCGAAGAGATGAAACTCACCGTCACCCAGATCAGCGAAACCCTGGAGACCGCTCTTTCCGGTAGCTCAGCCGGTGAATACAGGGATGGCGGGAACGAATATCGAATTCTGGTAAAGGTCCGGGATGCCCGTTGGCTTTCATTGCGCGATATCCTCGATCTCACGGTAACCAATCAGGAGGGGGAACCGATCGTGCTCCGCAATGTCGTCAAGATCGAGCCCCAAACCGGGCCGACCTCCATCGAGCGCAAGAACCAGCAGCGTTACATCGAAGTCAGGGTCAACATCCGGGGCAGGGATATGGGATCGGTGGCGGCCGATATTAACAAGGCGCTGAAAAGCGTTGCCGTGCCCGAAAATTTCCAGGTGGCGGTCACGGGCGACTACGAAGAACAGGGCAAATCGTTCCGGGAACTGATGATGAGTTTCGGGCTGGCGATTCTGCTGGTGTACATGGTGATGGCCTGCCAGTTCGAATCCCTGCGTGATCCTTTTGTGGTCATGTTTTCGGTGCCGTTTGCCTCGGTGGGGGTCATCCTCATGTTGTTTTTCACGAACACGACCCTCAATCTCCAGTCGTTCATCGGTTGTATCATGCTGGCCGGAATCGTGGTGAACAATGCCATTCTGCTGGTCGACCACACCAATCTCTTGCGCCGGCGGGACGGCCTGGCCCTGCAGCAGGCCATCGAGGAAGCGGGCCGGCGACGGCTGCGTCCCATTTTGATGACGGCCTTGACCACCAGCCTGGCCCTGACACCTCTCGCCCTGGGAATGGGCGAAGGCGGTGAAGCCCAGGCGCCCATGGCCCGCGCGGTCATCGGCGGCCTGCTCAGCTCCACGTTGATTTCCCTGATTCTCGTTCCAGTGGTCTATTCGATTTTAGAGTGGAAAAACGGCAAGAGCCCGGACGGCGAGGCGCCAAAGCTGTCCACTTAACAGGGCCCGGGGGCAAGGGAATCGGTGCCCTTGTGTTAGGTGTTAAGTGTCGGGTGATTACGTGTTGAGAGGCATTTTGCTGTACATCTCTCGCCCACTTCGTTAGAGAAACCAGAGGACGCAGAGAAAGAACATATGTCACCACCCGCTCACTGCGTTCACTCGGGGCACAGAGAACACAGTGGTAGATTTGTCTGCGCCTGTCTGCGTTCGTCTGCGGTTAGGTTATTTCTTATCTCAATGCTATGAGGCTGGGAAGCTATAATGCCGCCAATGGGCAATCTGCTTTTCGGCATCCCAGCCTTCCGGC
>JAJDNW010000037.1 GCA_022340465.1 Deltaproteobacteria bacterium
AAGCCGTTGTAGGTCAAAAAATAGCGCTTGTTGGGAACGATGTCTATATCGTCGGCATAGCCATCGATGGTTTTCAAGGCGGCAGCGGGAATAGGATATTTAAACCGGTGGATAGGGGCCATTCTGGCGGAAACAAACAGGTCTCCCTGAATGGTCTGTTCGGTCCAGTAGGTAACCGTGTGGCGGAAACTGTGTATCATGATCACCAGCGAGGTAAAAAGAGCGACCGCCGTGATCAGGGCGCCGATGGACACCGCGGACCGGACCCCGCTGTCACGCACATAGCGCATGGCCAGATAAGCGGCGATACCGATTCGCCTAAAAACGATGGGTGAAAGGCAACGGCCGGTCAACCTGAACAGGGACGGCGCGTTCAGGGAAAACCCGATAAAAATCAGTAAAATGGCCAGATAGCCCCAGAAAGGAATACCGGCTATGGGGGGTGCCTGGGCAAGCGGCCAGGCCAAAAAAATGCAGACGGTCCCCGCCACGGCAAATCTGGCCGTGTTACGAGCGTATCCTTTGCCTGTCTGCGACGTTTCCAGCGCTTCCTTGGGAGGCACCTGCCGGGCTTCCCAGGCCGGCTGAAATGCAGCCGTCACCGCAACCAACAGGGTCGTCGCCAGGCTGAACACAATTTCCCAGGTATCCAGGCTCAGGCTTTCCACCCTGACCCTCAGAAAAAGCGTGGAAACCGTCTGGCTGACCCCGTCGAGCATGTATATTACCAGGAGATTCCACAAAGGCAGAGCCACGAGCCAGCCCAGCAGCCCCAAGAAAGCCCCTTCTGCGATAAAGACGAAAAATAAGTGGTTGGCGGAGGCGCCCAGGGCTCTCAAAATAGCCAGCTCTTTGCGGCGCGAGGCCGCATTGAGGGCCACCAGGCTGTAGACGAGAAACATGCCCACGAACAGTGAAGCAAAGCTCAATATGGAAAGATTGAGCTGATAGGCTCTGATCATGCCCTTGCCGCTTTCTCCCGTCGCCGTGGGCGGCCCTAAAACGATGCCTTCGGGAAGCTGCTGCCGTAAGGCCTGCCGGTCATCTGCGTTCAAGCGCTTGTCGAGCATGATATCCACACGATCGACATGGCCGTAGGAGCCGGTGAACTCCTGAAAGGTGGCCATGTCCGTAACGGCAACATGGCCGCCTTCAGCGAGTGCCAAACCGTCACGGTCCAGTATGCCGGCAATGTCGAAGCGATGCGCCTGAAAGGCATGCATCAGCTCAAGGGAATCTCCCTGACCGAGCCCCAGGGTCCGGGCCAGGGGCGCCCCCAGCATCAGCGTATAGGGGCGGCTCAACAGGGAAAGCCACGCCTGGTTTTGCCGATCGCCCGTCCGGGCGACTTGCCAGCTTCTGAAAGGACGGTCTAAAATCGGATCGATACCGATGAGGAGAAAGGCGTCGGCGCCCTTTTTACGAGGAAGCACATAGGTGGTGCTTACCGGAGAAACCTCACGGATGGCGGCGTTTTTAAAAAGCCGGGCGATGACGGTTTCAGGCACATATCCACCCGGTCGTGTGATGACGAGATCGGCCTGGCCGGCAATCAGATTAACGCTTTTGGTAAAGCTGTCCATGGTGGCATCGATGGAAAGGCGCACACTGGCAAAAACGGCCGCACCGATGGCGATGCCGCCTAGCACCATCAAGGCTCGGCCGGGATGCCTGCGCATATCGCGCAGGCTGAACCAGACAAACAGCCGTATGAAGAATATCGCCCGGCCCATCATGAAATGCTGATCTCGCCGTCCTTCATCAGGACCCGCATGGTTGCCAGAGGGTCCGCCAGGGAGCTGTGGGTGGCGATGATGATGGTCCGGTCGGATTCCTGATGGAGTTTTGCCAGCAGTTGAATGACCGTCTCGGCATTGTGGCTGTCGAGGTTGCCGGTGGGCTCGTCCGCCAAAATAATGTCCGGGTCGTTTATCAGGGCCCGCGCAATGGCGGTACGTTGCATTTCACCACCGGAGAGTTGGGCCGGCAGGTGGTTGAGGCGGGGTGCAAGGCCCAGCCAGTCGAGAAGCCCCTTTCCCTTTTCTCTGGTTTGGGCCACCGGTTTTCCGGCGAAAAAGGCGGGAAGACAGGTATTCTCCAAAACATCGAGGGTGGGAAGCAAGTTGAAGGACTGGAAAACCATACCGATCTTTTCGCGTCGAAACCGTGTCAGTTCCCTGTCCGAAGCCGTGGCCAGGTCAACCCCCCCCACCAGCAGGGTGCCGCTTGTGGGATGATCCAGACCGGCCAGCAAAGACAACAGGGTGCTTTTTCCCGAACCGCTGTTTCCCCTGAGTACCACCAGTTGTCCGTTACCGATATCCATATCGATGGCATTGACACCGACCACCTGGCTCCTTGCCATGGAATAGACCCGTGTAAGCCCCCTGGCGGAGATGAGTGGTTGGTTTCGGCCGCCCACTGGTTCGGATTCCACATCTATATCGATCGACATACGTCTGTTCCAATTAAAACTTGATTAAAAAGCCGTTCCTGATATTTTCAAGCTGGCATACTGCCTGTGGGCACCATTTATACCCGTATTCATATAGGATTGCCAGCAGATATTGTACAGGACCTCGAGCCGGTTGTGCTATGCCGGATCGAATTGCTTTGTTGACAAACCGGCACCGTTCGTAAAATAAATGGTGATCAACCGATGCAAACAAGACATCCCATAGCGCCTTTTTTGTGGGCGGCCCTTCTGGCAATCGCTTTGACCGGCGCTGTCACGGGTTGCTCCGGAAGCCAAAGAAAATTCGATATGAAAGCACATGATAGCTTGGCCCCCTGTCCGGACCGTCCCAATTGCGTATCGAGCGAGGCGTCGGCTCCTGGACAGGCCGTTGCCCCCATGCAATTAGCAGGACGCTCAGATACGGAATGGGCGGACATCCAGGTGCTGATCGGCCGTTTGCCGCGCAGCGAAATTGTCACAGCCACCGATCGATACCTGCACGCGACCCTTAAAAGCAGGATTTTTGGCTTCGTCGACGATCTGGAATTGAGACTCGACCCGCAAACCGATGTTATCCACATCCGTTCGGCATCCCGGAGCGGCCACTATGACCTGGGTGTCAACCGCCGCCGGGTCGAACGTTTGCGAAAGCAACTAAGGGCTGCGGCACTTATCCGATAACCAGACAACCCACTAGAATAAGTAGATATCCGGACCCGTAGGACCTGCACGGGTGTCACCCTGGACGGAGGCCGTCCATGAGCGCCTGCATGTCTGCGGGCACCGGTGCCGTAAAGCGCATCCTTTCACCGGTAACGGGATGGATGATTTGCAGCTTGTGGGCGTGCAGCATCTGGCGTTCGACGTTTTGAACGAGATGCCTGACGCCGGTGGAAGCATCGGCGGAAATCCGGGAGGCGTGCCGCCCGCCATAATCGGGGTCGCCTACGACCGGGTGGTGCATGGCTGCGCAGTGCACCCGGATCTGGTGGGTGCGCCCGGTCTTCAGATCGAGGCGCAGCAGGGTGAACCCTCCAAAACGCTCAACGACCCGCCAGTAGGTCTCGGCCGGGCGGCCCGCTCTGCTGCTTGTCGACATCTTTTTGCGCTGGGTGGGGTGGCGACCGATGGGAAGGCGCATTTCTCCCGAATCTGCCTTTACATTACCGTGAACGACGGCCAGGTAGGTCTTCCTCACCGAGCGTTCCTTGAACTGCCGAACGAGCGCATCCAGCGCCGATCCATTCTTGGCGATCACCATGACACCGGAGGTTCCTTTGTCCAGGCGATGCACGATGCCGGGTCTGATGTCGCCGCCGATGCCGCTTAAATCCGGACAATGAAACAACAGGGCATTGACCAGCGTTCCCGTATAGTTTCCCGGCGCCGGGTGCACCACCATGCCGGCCGGTTTGTTGACTACCGCCAACGCGCTGTCCTGGTAAAGAAAATCGAGAGAGATCGGTTCCGGTGCGCAATCAACCGGTTTCGGCGGCGGGATCTCCCCCTCGACCACATCCCCGGTTTTCAGGCGATGGCTCGGCTTTACAGCGGCTCGATTCACCCTGATGAAGTCATTGTGGATCAGGGTCGCGGCAAACGATCGGGAACATTCCTCGAGGCGCGTGGACACGACGACATCCACGCGTTGATCATGCTCCGAATGTTGGACAGTAAAAGAGAAAGGGCCCTGGCCGGACATGACGGAAGCGGTTATGCTTCTTCCTGTTCAGGGGGGGTGAAAAGCGACTCGATCTCGGAGACGACGATCTCCTCTTTCGTATTCCTGGCTGTGGAAAGTTCTTTGACCAGCAGCCCCTGCGCGGTGTCGTACAATTTGCGCTCACCGAACGAGAGGTCTTTGGTCAGTTTCAATACGGACAGATCCCGGAACACTTCGGCGACTTCGTAAAGGGAACCGGTTTTTATTTTATCCATATATTCGCGGTAGCGCCGGTTCCAGGTCTGGTTATCGATGCCGGATTCGCGCTTGGCTTTCATGACCTCGATTATCTTGGGGATCTCTTCTTTGCTGATGACATCCCTCAGCCCCACGGCTTTGACATTCCACGTGGGGATCATGATGACCATACCGTTTTCGATGATCTTCATGATATAAAAATCATGGGTCTCGCCGTTGACGACCTTGCTTTCGATCGCCTCGATCCGCCCCACACCGTGTGCCGGGTAGACAGCCAGATCGCCGACCTCGAATTTGCGTATGTCCTCCTGGTCGTTTGCAGGCGTCTCTTTATCCACTGTATTTGACATTATTACCCCAGAAGCCTTTGGTTCCGATTTTATTCAAGATGCTTATCATACCATTCCTTATGGGAACAATCAACGAAAAAAAGGATCGGCGCGCAAGCGCGCCAATCCTTTCATTGCGAAGCTATCTCGAATGCTGCAGGGCTACATCAGGAACGGTACCATCAGCAGGGCCACAACATTCAGGATCTTGATCATCGGGTTGACCGCGGGACCTGCCGTATCCTTGTACGGGTCGCCGACGGTGTCACCGGTAACCGCAGCTTTGTGGGCATCGCTGCCCTTGCCGCCCAGGTGGCCGTCTTCGATGTACTTCTTGGCATTGTCCCATGCAGCGCCGCCCGTGGTCATGGAAAGCGCCACGAACACACCGGTCACGATGCTGCCGATAAGCAGTCCGCCCAGGGCGATTCTGCCGAGCAAGAAGCCCACGAGAAGCGGAGTGACGACCGGCAAAAGGGCCGGAACGATCATCTCCTTGAGGGCAAACTTGGTGACGATGTCGACGCATCTGCCGTAGTCCGGTTTGGCCGTACCTTCCATAATGCCCGGAATTTCGCGGAACTGGCGACGAACTTCGTCCACGACGGCGCCGCCGGCGTTACCCACCGCTTTCATGGCGATGGAGGCGAACAGGTAGGGCAAAAGGCCGCCGATGAAAAGGCCGATGATTACGTTGACGTCGCTCAGGTCGAACTTGATGGCTCCGGCTTCACCGCCATGCATGGCGAATTCCTGCACGTAGGCGGCAAAAAGCACCAGGGCGGCCAGACCGGCGGAACCGATGGCGTAGCCCTTGGTAACGGCCTTGGTGGTGTTGCCGACGGCATCCAGCGGGTCGGTGACCGCACGCACGCTCTCGTCCATTTCGGCCATCTCGGCGATGCCGCCGGCGTTGTCTGTAATGGGGCCGTAGGCGTCGATGGCGATGACCATACCGGTCATGGACAGCATGGACATGGCGGCTATGGCGATGCCGTACAGACCGGCAAAGTTGAAGGCCAGCCCGATGGCCAGGCAGATGGCCAGAACCGGAGCGGCCGTGGCCTGCATGCTGACGGCCAGGCCGGCGATGATGTTGGTGCCGTGGCCGGTGGTGGAGGCTTCGGCAATGCCCTTAACCGGGCCGTAAATACCGGTGTAATACTCGGTGATGATAACGATCACGACCGTCAGTATCAGGCCGATCAGGGAACAGTAGTAGATCGCCATGGGTGAAAGATCACCCACACCCACCATGAACTTGTTGCAGGCATAGTAGAATGCCACCGCGCCGATAATGGCGGAGCCGAACATGCCCTTGTAAAGAGCGCCCATGATGTATTCGCTCTTTCCGAGCCTGACGAAAAACACGCCGATAATGGAGGCGATAATGGAGATGGCGCCCAGAACCAACGGAAATTCAGTTGCCATGGTGACCTTGGGGAACAGCAGGTGGCCGATCAGCATGGCGGCGACCGCCGTAACCGCGTAGGTTTCGAAAAGATCGGCTGCCATACCGGCACAGTCACCCACGTTGTCGCCCACGTTGTCGGCGATGGTGGCCGGGTTTCTGGGGTCGTCTTCGGGGATACCGGCTTCGACCTTGCCCACCAGGTCGGCGCCCACGTCGGCGCCTTTGGTGAAGATACCGCCGCCCAGTCGAGCGAAAATAGAGATGAGACTGCCGCCGAAGCCCAGGGCTACCAGGGCGATGACGTCATGGGTGAAGGTGTAGTAACCGGCGGTTACCGTGAGCGCCAGACCGGCAACGATCATGCCGGTGACGGATCCACCCTTGAAAGCCATGGCCAGCCCGGCCGCCATGCCCTTCTTGGCGGCTTCCGCCGTACGGACATTGGCGATAACCGATACGCGCATGCCGATGTAGCCGGCCATAAAAGAGGCCACCGCACCAATCAGAAAACCGATGGCGGTCTTGGCGCCCATGGTGGCAAAAATAACGATGAAAATAATCGCACCGGCGATGCCCATGCTCTTCATCTGGCGATTCAGATACGCAATGGCGCCTTCCTTGACGGCATTGGCGATGGACTGCATTTTCTCATCGCCCGCCGGAGCGCTTTTGACGACGGTTGCAATTATAATCGAAAACAGTACACCGGCGACGCCCACTAGCGTGCAAATCAACGGGATATTGTTCATTACAACTTCCATTCTTTCCTCCATCTGATGTTTAGCTTAAAAAGTGAATGCTTCTGTCGTTAAACCTGTTCATGCCTTCCCTTGTACCCTCACAAAGGATTGTTTCAACAGCGTCCCGGGCCCGTGCGACAACCTTTTCCAGGGCGGTTTTCTCCTGCCTTCCAAACTGGCCCAGAACGTGGTTGGTCACGGTACCATCTTCTCCGGAACGCCCGATACCCAGGCGAAGACGGGCAAATGTATCCTCACCCAGCGTATCGATGATGGATCTTACGCCATTGTGTCCGCCATGCCCTCCTTTCTCTTTTATTTTTATCCTTCCGAACTCTAGGTCTATGTCGTCATGGATGACCAACATTTCCCGATACGATATTCTGAAATAATCGCCGACCTGCTTTACGGGCGCGCCGCTTCTGTTCATGTACGACAGGGGCTTCATCAGCAGGGTGTCGATGCCCTTTATCCGGCCGCGCCCCAGCTCGGCGTTGAATTTTTTCCGGTGGATGGGAATGGACCAGGCTTGCGCCAGTGCGTCCACCACGAGGAACCCGGCATTGTGTCTGGTGGCCGCGTAGTCGCTTCCCGGATTGCCGAGTCCGACCACGAGCCGTAAATCCTTTCCGGGCATTTAAGTTTCGTCGGTGGCAGCCTCACCCGCCTCTTCGCCGGCTTCCGCTTCAACCCCCTCTTCTTCTTCGCCCTCTTCCTCTTCCTCTTCTTCCTCGGCAACCGGCGCCAGGACCGTCATCACCGTAAAATTGACATCGGCGGGCATTTCGACGTTGTCCCCCAGCACAATCTCCTCGACATGCAGAGAATCTCCGATCTCCAGATCGGTGATGTCGACTTCGATGGCCTCGGGAATTTCATCAGGCAGGCAGAGCACTTCCAACTCCCGCCTGACCAGCTGGAGCATACCGCCCATTTCAACGCCCTTCGAAGTACCGGTGGTCACGATGGGAACGTTGACCGTTATCTTGCGCGACATGTCGACTTCGTAAAAATCGACATGGATGAGGTCGCCGGAAAGCGGATGGGTTTGCAGTTCGCGCACCATAGCCGTCTTGGTGACGGTTGCATCGCCCTCTATCGTCAGGTTCAGAAGCAACTGACCGACATTGGCCGATTTGGTGACCAGTTCCAGCGCCCTGGTCGGAACGCTCAGCATGATCGTTTCTGTATCGGGGCCGTACAGCACCGCCGGGATCAAGCCTTCGCGCCGTAACACCCTGGCCGGTCCGTTGCCCACCGTTGTTCTCAGTTTTGTTTTCAGTTCAATTTTTTTCAAAAATAATTCCTCCTAAAATAAAATCGCTGCACGATTTTATGTAATGCGGCGTCATCGATGACTGACTGATCTCGATCTAAATTTGCATTCATCCCGGGCCGCATGCGGTACGGGCTGTATGCAAATCACACAAACAGGGATGTAACCGAATCGCCTGTGTAACTTCTTATGATGGCTTCGCCCACCAGGGTCGATATAGACAGGACCTTAATTTTATCACATACTTCTGCCTTTGCGCTCAGCGGGATCGTGTCGGTCGCCACCATGGTTTTCAGGGATGACTCCCGAATGCGGTCCACGGCCGGCCCGGAAAGCACCGGATGGGCGCAACAGGCATGCACCTCCCGGGCGCCTTCTCTGACGATGGCTTCGGCCGCCTCCGTCAAGGTTCCCGCAGTGTCCACCATATCGTCCAGAATCACCGCAACCTTGCCGGCAACATTGCCGATAACCGCCATCGCCTTGGCCACGTTGGGGGCCGAGCGCCGTTTGTCGATGATGACCAGGTCGGCCCCGAGGCGTTTGGCAAACGCCCGGGCTCTTTCCACTCCGCCGGCGTCCGGGGATACGACGACGAGATTATCCGTAAATTGTTTTTTTATGTATTCGATCAGCACCGGCGCCGCAAACAGGTTGTCCACCGGTATGTCGAAAAAGCCCTGTATCTGACCCGCGTGCAGATCCATGGTGATCACCCTGTCGGCACCCGCGGTTGCCAGGAGGTTGGCCACCAACTTGGCACTGATGGGTACGCGCGGCGCCACCTTCTTGTCCTGGCGCGCATAACCGAAATAAGGCATGACGACGTTAACCTTGTGGGCCGAGGAGCGTTTCAGGGCATCGATCATCAACAACAGTTCCACCAGATTGTCATTGACCGGCCGGCACGTCGACTGAACCACATAGACCGTTTTCGTCCGCACATTCTCGTCGATTTCGATTTGAATCTCGCCGTCGCTGAATGTCTTAACCTTGGCCCCCCCGAGAGGCAGTTCCAGGTAATCACAGATTCTTTTTGCGAGAACCGGGTTCGAGTTACCGGCAAAGATGATGGGGTCTTCCATGCGTCTCCTCGACAGCCTATGCTAATTGTTTTTGAATTCTGTCCCTTGCAACCCAAACACGTTTTCCCGTTTCACACCGGCTGTCCCCTGCCTGAAAAGGAATGGCCGGAACCTGCGCCTGGCTGGGGCGGGAGGATTCGAACCTCCGAATGCAGGAACCAAAATCCTGTGTCTTACCACTTGACGACGCCCCAACGGACAACCAGCGCGGCACCGTGCATAAAACCAACGCGTCCTTTCGGCGGCCACCTTCCACGACTGCGGGTTATACCAGTAAATCCGCAACAAAGGCCTTTCGGACACCATCGACGGCAAGCGCTTCCCGTGCATTTCGGGCTTTGTCCGCTCCGGCATAAATGCCGAAAACGGTGGGCCCGCTGCCCGACATCAGAGCTCCCCTTGCCTGCAGGGCCATGAGATCCTTTTTTGCCTGCTGGATTTCGGGATGCCGCGCGGCGGTTACGGTCTCCAAGTCATTGCAAAGGTGCCGCCCGACATCGAATTCAGCCTCCCCAAAAAGAAAATTTCTAAGTTGTTTTTTACACTTTGTCAATCTTAAATTAAGATTTTTATACACCCAACCCGTGGAAACCGTGAATTCAAAGCAGACAAGCAATATGGTATAACTCTTTAATTTTTCATATTTCTTAAGCTTCTCACCAATGCCGCCGGCGATGGCCGGAGACCCGAAAAGGAAAAAGGGGACATCCGCCCCCAGGGACAGGCCCATGTCGCGCAAGTCCACTGCTGAAAACGGGAAGCCATACAGCTTGTTGAGCGCCGACAGGACAGCCGCGGCATTGCTGCTGCCTCCCCCCAGGCCCGCCGCCACCGGTATGTTTTTTTCAATGCGGATCGTCAACCCGCCCCGGTTTTCATCTTGCGGCAAAGCGGGGTCGCATCCCAATCTGCTGAAAAAAAGGTCCGCCGCCTTGTAGGCCAGATTGGAGTCGTTCTCGGGGACCCCCTTGTCCCGGCAGCGGATCCGGATCCCCGGTTCAGCCGAAGGCTTCAGCTCCAGGTGGTCGTAAAGCGATACACAACACATCAGTGACAGCAGGTCGTGATAGCCGTCGGGTCGCTTACCGGTAACATGCAGGAAGAGGTTGACCTTGGCCGGTGATTTGACAATCAAGGTGCTCAACCCTTCGCTTTTACATATAACATCCTCAATTCATAAAGAATATTCTTGATCATCGCGGCTTCGTCATCCGTAAGATTGCCCTTGGTCTTTTCTTCGAGCATCCCCAGAATGTCGATGGTCTGTTTTGCCAGAGGCAGATTCTCATTTTTTTGCCCGGTGGCGGGGTCTTCGATAACCCCCATGTTCAGCAGAGCGGATGAATTCAATGAAAAGATGAACGTCGGAAAGTTGATTTCCGGCAGGGCGTAGCCCTCATCGCGCTGTCCGGCTTTCCTTTCAGGAGGCGTTTCCTGCTCCTCTTTTGCGTCCTCCGCCCGGTCTTCCTCCGAAAAAACCCGTTTGTCCTTGACTACAAAGTCTTTTTCTTCTTCTGTCATCTTTCTGCTCCTGTTGATAGGGTGCTTGGGGTGAAGGCGTTCGATGCCCCCGGCATCCCGCCTCCCGCCTTCCGGCTCTCTCCTTCTGCCCGTGCCGCTAAAACTCCAGCGGAATGGCGGTCTTTACCGACCCGAGATCCCTGATATCTCCCATCACCTTTTCCGAAATCTGCGTGTCCGTCTGAATGAAGATAATGTTGCGGTCTCCATCCTCTTCCTGCCCCACCTGCATCCGTCCTATGTTAATGCCGTTGTCGCCGAGGGTGGTGCCGATTTCACCGATGGATCCCGGACGGTCGATATTGTTTATCAGGACCATGTGCCCGAGGGGGATCATTTCAAGCCTGAACTTGTCGATTTTGACAATGCGGGGATCCTGTTTGCCGAAAATCGTGCCCGACACCGTACTGGTCATCTCCGTGGACCGCACCTTCGCGGTCACCAGATTCAGGTAATCCTCCGATTCCATACGGGCCGACTCGGTAATCTTGATGCCCATTTCCTGAGCCAGAACCTTGGCATTTACAAAATTGACGTCATCCTTCACCATCGGCGACATCAGCCCCTTCATGAAGGCGGTTGAAACCGGGGCCATGTCGAGATCTTGAAAATCACCGTTGTATTCGATAACCACCTCCTCGAGCGGTCCGGAGATAAGCTGAGCCTGGAGGCTGCCCATTTTTTCCCCCAGGTTCAGAAGCGGCCCCATTTTTTTTAGAAGCTCACCGGTTACCGAAGGGACGTTGACCGCGTTGACAATCGTACCGGTCTTTAAATAATCGATGATCTGCTCCGCCACCGCAACGGCCACATTTGTCTGCGCCTCCCGGGTGGACGCCCCCAGATGCGGGGTACAGACAACGTGATCCAGTTCGAAAAGGGGCGACGCTCCCGGTGGTTCGGTTGCGAATACATCCAGTGCCGCACCCGCCACCTTTCCGGAAACGATGGCATCGTAGAGATCCTTTTCATTGACAATGCCCCCGCGGGCGCAGTTGATCACCATGACGCCGTCCTTCATCTTGGCGAAAGCCGCCTTATCCAACAGGTCGATGGTGCTCTTGAGCTTCGGCACGTGGATGGTGATGTAGTCGGCCTTTCGATAGAGTTCATCCAGGGACACGCTCTCGAAACCGGCTTTTTCGATCTGTTCGGGGGTGACGACGGGATCGTGAACCACGACGCGCATCTTTAAGCCGCGGGCACGGTCCGCCACGATGGAGCCGATTTTGCCGAATCCGATAACCCCCAGTATTTTATTATAGATTTCCCTCCCCTGGAGCTTTTTCTTCTCCCACATACCGTCTTTCATGGTACCGGTCCCCATGGGGATGTTGCGCGACAGGGACAGCATCATGGCAATGGTGTGCTCGGCGGTTGTCACCACGTTGCCTCCCGGGGTGTTCATGACGACGATCCCCCTTTTGGTTGCCGCCGGGATGTCCACATTGTCCAGGCCGATGCCCGCCCGTCCCACGACCTTCAGCCTCCCCGCACGCTCCAGGAGCGCATCGGTTACTTTGGTGGCGCTGCGGATGATCAGGGCATCATATCTCCCGATAATGGCGGCCAGTTCTTCCGGAGACAAGCCTGTCTTGACATCCACGTCCAGGCCTTCCGCCGCCCTGAACATCTCTATCCCCACTTCACCCAGATTATCGCTTACCAGTACTTTCATCATTACCTCGTATTATGCTTGTGCATAAGTCAGGCATTCTCCCTGCGCACCATGCGGCATAGGAAAATCTGACTGTCTTCGTCCTGCGCTTTCATGCCGATTTTCTTCATGCTGATCTTGAATTTTTTCTGGGCACGGTTGAAAAAGGCCAGCGCCGAACGCCTTGGCTTCATGCTCAGAAAGACCCGGCCGGTCGTGTTCAGGTAATTCGTGAACAGATGCATCAGGGCATCAAAATCCCTCTCGTGGTACAACACCTCGGAACCGACAATCGTGTCGAATCGTTCCTTGAAATCGGGGGCATGCCAATCCAGGCGCGCGATCCTCAAATCGTCGCACCCGTTGATGGCCGCATTGGCCCGCGCAAACGCCAGGGCATGCGCGTCGTACTCCGTCATGGTTACCCTGTGCCCCAGGGAGGATGCGACGATGCTCGCGACACCGAGACCCGCGCCGATTTCAAGAATGGAGCCGCCGGCCGCAACCGGCATCCTTGCAAGGTGGTCGGCCATTATCCAGGAGGCCTTCCAGATTCTGGCCCACAAGGGAAAATGCTGCAGCGGATCGTCGGCCTCGATAAAACGGTCGATATCCAGGGGTACCCTGAACGTGTAGCGCCGCCCATGAATGGTCATCTCGCGGGTGGTGGTTTCATACGACGCCAGAAAGTCTTCTATGGTGTCCATTCAGACGCTGCCCCATCGTTGAGGTCTGCCCGCCATGTGCAGTGCACCTCCTCGATTTGTGATTTGTGTGCCCTAACGGATCGTCACGACCGGGCAGGGCGCATTCAGGATGACATACTGCGCATTGGAACCGAAAAGGAGCTTTCCGACTTTTGACCGCCGTTTGACACCGATGATTATCTGTTCGGCCCCTTTTTCCTCGGCAAATTTGACAATGTCCTCCCCGGGTTCGAGACCTCGCACGGACATGTTCCCTTCACAGGCGACATCCGCCTCCTGCAGGAACGCTTCGGCCTTCGAAAGCAGTTTTTCCGCCCGGACAAACTCCCGCCTGGGGACATCCGGGCCCCCTTTCATGGACGTCACCAGCACGATCGTTGTTCCGAATGCCTTGGCATGCCTGACGGCCAATTCGAGAACTTCCTGCGCCACTTTTGAGTCGTCTAGTCCGACAATGATCATAGTCTCCCCCCCGGTTTGATTTTCAATGGGAAATACGGATTACCCTTAATTCGAACAAATCTTATCTATTATAAGGACGAAACGGGTGTCAAATACAAAAAACCCGCGGCACTGTTGTGCGCGCGGGATTTTTGTTCGGCCTCGATAAAAGACGTTTATTTCTGGTCTTCGCCTTTGACTTCTTCAAAATCGGCATCGACGACATCGTCATCGGGAGCGCCGCCGTCCGCGGCGGAACCGGCACCCTGCGGGCCGCCATCGGCTTGCCCCTGGTCCTGCGAGGCCTGCTGGTACATGGCTTCGGCCAGCTTGTGCGATGCCTGGGTCAGCGCTTCGCTCAAGCGCTTGATCTCTTCGACGTCTTCGCCTTCCATGGCTTTTTTCAGCGATGCGGCGGCGGATTCGATGTTGGACTTCGTCTCGGCATCCACCTTTTCACCCATCTCTTTGAGGGATTTTTCAGTCGAATAGATCAGGGCGTCCGCCGAGTTGCGGGTATCGACAAGCTCTCTTTTCTTCTTGTCTTCATCGGCGTGCATTTCCGCATCTTTCACCAGGTTGTCGATCTCCTCCTTGGAAAGTCCGCTGGAGGCGGTTATCTGAATGGACTGCTCCTTGCCGGTGGCCTGATCCTTGGCCGAAACGTTGACGATGCCGTTGGCGTCTATGTCGAAGGTCACCTCGATCTGGGGAACGCCCCTGGGGGCCGGAGGGATGCCCACCAGTTCAAAACGTCCCAGGGTCTTGTTTCCTGCCGCCATCTCGCGTTCCCCCTGCAGGACGTGGATGGACACGGCCGGCTGGTTGTCCGCTGCGGTAGAAAATGTCTGGCTCTTTTTAGTGGGAATGGTGGTGTTTTTTTCGATGAGCCTCGTCATGACCCCGCCGAGGGTTTCGATCCCGAGAGACAGGGGGGTAACGTCCAGCAACAGCACATCCTTGACATCCCCTTTGAGGACGCCGCCCTGTATGGCCGCTCCCAAGGCTACGACTTCATCCGGGTTGACGCCCTTGTGCGGTTCCTTGCCGAAGATGTTCTTGACCCGGTTCTGCACGGCCGGCATACGCGTCATGCCGCCCACCAGGATGACTTCGTTGATCTCGTTCGCGGAAAGGCCGGCATCCTTGAGCGCCGTGCGGCACGGAGGTTCCAACTTGTCCAGAAGATCGGCAATCAGGGATTCCAGCTTCGCCCGGGTGATTTTTATGTTCAAATGCTTGGGCCCGCTTGCATCGGCGGTGATAAACGGCAGGTTGACGTCCGTCTCTATGGAGCTGGAAAGTTCCATCTTCGCCTTTTCCGCGGCTTCCTTGAGGCGTTGAAGGGCCATTTTGTCTCCCCGGATATCGATGCCCTGATCTTTTTTGAATTCATCCGCCAGGTAATCGATCAGGCGCAGGTCGAAGTCTTCGCCGCCAAGGTGGGTGTCCCCGTTGGTCGCCTTGACCTCGAACACCCCTTCGCCGATCTCCAGAATGGAAATATCGAAGGTTCCACCGCCAAGATCGAAGACCGCGATCTTCTCTTCGCTTCTTTTGTCGAGCCCGTACGCCAGGGACGCGGCGGTAGGCTCGTTGATGATCCGCAGGACGTTCAGCCCGGCAATTCTTCCGGCGTCCTTGGTCGCCTGCCGCTGGCTGTCGTTGAAATAGGCCGGAACCGTCACCACCGCATCGGTCACCGTCTCTCCCAAGTACTCTTCGGCCGTTTTCCTGATATTTGCCAGGATATAGGAGGATACTTCCGCAGCACTGGTGAGTTTGCCCCGCAGATCGATGCGAATGTCGCCGTTGTCTGCCTGCGTGATCTTGTAGGGAAGAATCTTGATGTCACTCTGAACCTCGGGTGAAGCGAACTTCCGTCCGATCAATCTCTTTACACCGAAAACGGTGTTTTCCGGATTGGTAATCGCCTGCCGTTTTGCAATCTGACCGACGAGCCGCTCCCCACTGTCCGACACTGCCACGATGGAAGGCGTGGTACGGCCACCCTCCGGGTTGGTGATGACCTTGGCATCCCCTCCCTCCATAACGGCCACACAGGAGTTGGTTGTTCCAAGATCGATTCCGATTATCTTACCCATTTTCTCTCCTCCTTGAACGAACTATTGCTTTATTTTCATTTATCCATTCTTTTCAAAGTGTCAGCATTCTGATCAAGCCTCACCCGCTTCGGTGGTCGCTGACTTGGAAACAACCACCATTGCCGGCCGAAGCAACCGATCATGGATGGTGTAGCCCTTTTGGAATTCACGGATGACCGTATTCTCCGCATGGGTTTCGGAAGGCTCCTGCAACACGGCCTGGTGCACCGACGGGTCGAAGGCTTTTTCCACCGCCTCGATGGGTCTGACGTCAAATTTTTCGAATATTTTCAAAATTTCCTTCAGGGTCAGTTCAACGCCTTCCAACAGCTGCTTGCTTTCGCATGCTTCCGCAAAGGAACCCACGGCTCTTTCGAGGTTGTCGACGACCGTCAGCAATTCCCTGAACAGCGTTTCATTGGCGAATTTCCTGAAATCGTCCATTTCACGCTGCTTCCGCTTTTTGAAATTCTCAAATTCCGCGGACACCCTCAGGAAACGGTCGTGGTTTTCCCTGGCCTCAGCCTCTGCTTCTTCGAGTTTCTTTTCGACATCGACGCCGGTTTCCTCGGCCCCCTCTTCGGCAGCTGCCTCCAGCTGTTCTGTTGCATCCGCCTCTTCAGAGGATGGATCTGACTTGACATCGACTTTCACTGATTTTTTACCTGGCATTGAATACGAATCTCCTCACACGGGCCGAATACGCATATTGCCGACCTGCGCCCGGCGCGTTCATTGTTGATAGAAAATAAGTCGATATGATTCATTGTCAAGGCAGTGAAAAGCAATTTTCATCCTAGGCAGGCAAGCATAAAAACATATAAATTCAGAATGGTTGTGCACCCTTCTTCGTGTCTCTCCTGTGCCTTGCGCCAATGCTTGACCGGAATCGATCCACGACACAACCTGCACCACTTATCGCTGCTTCCTTCCGGACCTGACGAGGTTCGCAGCCGGCTGTTGCGCGGCGGCCGATCGGACTGGCAGGCAAGGCTCTCGGTAAAAACCCTCGGAAGGGAATTCAGCCCCGCGTAAGCGGATTTCGGGAAAAGGGCACCGCTAACTCCCCACCTAGCACAACCAATTTTTTAAATTAAGCATCAAACCGCCGTTTTCAAGGAGATTTTTAAAATTGACTTCATTTTGATTAAAGGCTAGATTCCTTACCCATGCACGGAGCAATCGAGCATAAGCAGGTGCACCCGCTTGTTGCCACGGTTGCCGGCACCGTAAGCCGGTGGGGGATGCTGCGGCGCGGCGACGCGGTCCTGGTGGCGGTCTCGGGCGGGCCCGATTCCGTGGCCCTGTTGCATGTGCTGATCGAACTGTCCGCGGGCCTGGGCCTCCGTCTCGGCGTGGCCCATCTCAACCACTCACTGAGGGGGCGGGCTTCCGACAGCGATGCCGCCTTTGTCTCGACGCTCGCCCAAAAGCTGAACATTACCTGCCACACCTTTAAAAAGGATATACAAAAACTGCGGGAAAAGGAAGGTGGGAACCTCGAAGAAAGGAGCAGGCGGGCAAGGTATGCGTTTTTTGAAAAGACAGCCGCAGCCAACGGCTATCGAAAAATCGCCATAGGCCATCATGCGGACGACAGTGCCGAGCTGGTGTTGATGAATCTGCTGCGGGGCAGCGGCCCGGGCGGTATCGCCGGCATAGCGCCTGTCAGGGGCCGATCGATTGTCCGCCCCCTCATCGACGTGAGGCGCAGGGATATCATCGCCTATCTGCAGGCCGGGCACATCTCCTTTGTACAGGACGCATCCAACCGGGACCCGGGCTTCCTTCGAAATCGTATCCGGAACAAGCTGATCCCGGAGCTGTGCCGCAACGTCAATCCCAGGTTGCCGGAAACCCTCGTGCGCACGGCGGCCATTGTCCGGGAAGAGGAGGCATGGCTGCAAAAAATAGTTGCCGGCATGCTGGATGCCGCCACTGTCGAATCGGACGGCGGGCAGGTGATTCTGTCCGCGGCATATCTCTCCGGCCTGCCCGTGGCCGCCTTGAGAAGGGTGTTGAGAACTGCCCTAGAAAAACTGAAAGGCGATCTCAGGGGCATCACCTTCGCCCATGTCAGCGGGGTTGCCGACCTCCTCCTGAAAAAGCATGCCGGGCGTGAACGCCACCTCCCCGGCAGGATCCTGGCAAGGCGGCGGAAACTGGAACTCGTCATTACCCGGGAAAACCGGCCCCTGAGGGAAACGTCACCCGGCCGCCCGCCGGAAAAGAGCGTCGGGTTCCGGTATGACATCGCCCCCCCGGCAGGCCGGACAAGCACCGTGCTGATCGAGGAAACCGGACAGAAGCTCCTCCTGTCGGTCTTAGATCGCGACGAGATGCCCGGCGTCGCATCTGCTGGACAAAATTGTGGTTTTTTTGATATGGAAAAACTTGCATTTCCTTTAATGCTGAGACGCTATCAGGCCGGCGACCGCTTCACCCCGCTGGGTCTTAACGGTTCCCAGAAGGTTTCGAAATTTTTTATCGATCACAAGGTCGCACACCGCCTGCGCCAAACCTGCCCCATTCTGCTCAACCGGGGACGCATCGTCTGGGTGGTCGGGCACCGCATTGACGACCACTTCAAGGTGGGGGCGGCAACCCGCCGCATTCTCAAAATGGAACTTTTGCTTGCCTGAAAGCTAAAAATGATTATTTTGTCGTAATTTGAACAATGGGTTAATGCACCGGATTCCGGAACAGGCACGGACCGTCGCAACACGGTACTGAAACAGGAGGGACCCTCATTTGAATCCGTTTTATAAAAATCTGGCCTTGTGGCTCGTCATCACGCTGATGATGATCATGCTCTACAACCTTTTCAACCAACAGAATCAACCCGAAACCAATGTGAGCTACACCGATTTTCTATCCATGGTTAAGGATGAACGCATCAGCGAAGTGGTCATCCAGGGTCAGGAACTTTTCGTAACCGACACGAGCCGGAATCGATTCAAAATATATGCGCCCCAGGATCCGGACCTCATCACCTTCCTCAGGAACAAGGGCGTGGTCATCAATGCCAAGCCGCCCGCCGAGGCCCCGTGGTACATGTCCGTGCTCATCTCGTGGTTCCCCATGATTCTTTTGATCGGCGTCTGGATCTTCTTCATGCGTCAGATGCAGTCAGGGGGCGGAAAGGCCATGTCTTTCGGCAAGAGCCGCGCCAGGCTGCTTTCCGACCAGTCCGCAAAAGTCACCTTCGAAGATGTCGCCGGCATCGATGAAGCCAAGGAGGAACTCGGGGAAATCGTCGAGTTTTTGAGGGAGCCGAAAAAATTCACGCGCCTGGGGGGGCGAATCCCCAAAGGCGTTCTACTGATGGGTTCTCCCGGTACGGGCAAGACGCTGCTTGCCAGAGCCATTGCCGGCGAAGCCGGTGTTCCCTTTTTCAGCATCAGCGGCTCTGATTTTGTGGAAATGTTCGTAGGCGTCGGCGCCTCACGGGTCAGAGACCTGTTTGTCCAGGGAAAAAAGAATGCGCCCTGCATCATCTTCATCGACGAAATCGACGCTGTCGGCCGTCACCGGGGCGCCGGTCTGGGCGGCGGGCATGACGAGAGGGAGCAAACCCTGAACCAGTTGCTGGTGGAGATGGACGGATTTGAATCCAATGAAGGGGTCATCTTGATATCCGCCACCAACCGCCCCGATGTTCTCGACCCCGCCCTGCTGCGTCCCGGGCGCTTCGACCGCCAGGTAGTGGTGCCCCTGCCGGACATCAAGGGCCGTCAGAAAATCCTGCAGGTGCACATGAAAAAAACCCCCATCGCTCCCGATGTCGACGCCGTCATTCTGGCCAAGGGCACGCCCGGCTTTTCCGGCGCGGACCTTGAAAACCTGGTAAACGAAGCTGCCCTGCTCGGCGCCAAGCGGAACAAGGAAAAGGTCGACATGCGGGATTTTGAAGACGCCAAGGACAAGGTGTACATGGGACTGGAAAGGAAGTCCAAGGTCATCAGGGAGGAGGACCGCAAGACCACGGCCTACCACGAAGGCGGCCATGCCCTGGTGGCCCGCTTTCTCCCTCACACGGATGCCGTCAACAAAATAACCATTATCCCCCGGGGAAGGGCCGCCGGCGTCACCTGGTTCCTGCCCGAGGAAAGGGATTTCAAATACAAGGACCAGCTTCAAAGCGAACTGTCCGTGGCTTTCGGCGGGCGCGTCGCCGAGGAAATCATTTTCAACCGCATCAGCACCGGGGCGTCCAACGATATCAAGCAGGCCACCGACCTGGCCCAGAAAATGGTTCGTGCATGGGGCATGAGCGACGTGCTGGGCCCTCTGTCCTATTCCAAGGATGAAGAACAGATCTTCCTTGGCCGCGAGATCGCCCAACACAGAGATTACTCGGAGGCAACCGCCAAAACAATCGATGATGAAATCAGCCGGTTGATCGATGATGCCTATCAGGGCGCGAAAAAGGTTCTGAGCGAAAACATCGATATCCTGCACCAGCTGGCGGAGCTGCTCCTGGAAAAGGAAACCGTGATGGGGGCCGAACTCGATGAACTCATCCGCACCGCAAGGCCCGGCATCGAACTGCCGTCCAGCCCGCTGGGCAAGGAAACGGATGGGGAGGCCGACGACGACGCGGGTGATCGACAATCAGCCGACGACGCAGCCGAAGATGTTCCCCCTGAAAACGATCCCCCGCCAGGTGATCGAACCGGAAGTGAAGACCGGACGGACAGATGAAGACCTATGTGATGCGGTGGGGGAAATACCGCCTGACCCTGGGGCCCCGTACCCTCATTATGGGCATCCTCAATGTAACCCCGGACTCCTTTTCAGATGGCGGGAAGTACATCCGCCCTGACGAAGCCGTGGAGCGGGGCGAGCAAATGGCAGCGGCCGGCGCCGACATCATCGACATCGGCGGGGAGTCCACACGGCCCTTTTCCGAGGGGGTGTCGGCAAAAGAGGAGATACAGCGCGTCATTCCCGTGATCGAAACCCTCTCCCGAAGGATCGCCGCCCCCATATCCATCGATACCACCAAGGCGGCGGTGGCCGAAGCGGCTCTGCGTGCCGGTGCGTCGATAGTCAACGACATAGGGGCACTGAGGCTGGACGTCGGTCTTGCAGACGTTGCCGCCGACTACGATGTTCCCCTGATCCTGATGCACATGCAGGGTACCCCTAAAAACATGCAGGTCGAACCACGCTACGGGAACCTGTTCGCTGAAATCAACACGTTTCTGGAAAAAGCCATGGTCACCGCCGAAAAGCACGGTGTTTCGCGAACCCGGATTATCCTGGACCCCGGCATCGGATTCGGCAAAACCACCGGTCACAACCTTCAAATCCTGAAGCATCTCGAATTCATGGAATCGCTTGACAGGCCGGTGCTGGTGGGTTCGTCCCGCAAGGCTTTCATTCGCAAAACACTCACGAACGAAGCGATGCCCGAGCTTCCCCCTGCGCATCCCTTTGTAGAAACCGGTACACAGGCCACCGTTGCGGCGGCGGTCATGAAGGGCGCCCATATCGTGAGGGTTCACGACGTCGCCAACACCCGTGCCACGGTAAACGTGCTGACGGCGATCAAACAGGCCGAGGTGGCATCTTGAAAAAGGGCACTCTGATCCCGCTCCTGTTTTCATCGATCACGGTTCTTTTCAGCGCGATTCTGATCATGGGCACCGGATTCCAGGTGCGGGCCAACCAGGAAGTCATAGACACCAGCTTGAAAATCCCGGTAAAGGCCGTCAATGTCAAGCCCGGCTTGATCATGACGAGGCCGTCCATTCAGGGGATTGAAATCCAGGTAAGCGGTTCGGCTGAACAGCTGCAGCGCCTTCGAGGGGCCAAGCTGGTTTACGAGCTGGACCTCTCCGCCCTGGCGGACGGCGTTCACACCATCCCCATTCTTTCCGAACGGATCAAGCTCCCCAAGGGTATTTCCATTGTAAAAACCATCACCCCGGCGATCACCGTGCGCATCGACAGGGAAATTAAAAAAGAAGTGATGGTGGTCGTTTCCACGGAAGGTGAAGTCTCTCCCGGATTCCGTGTGACGGGGACGTCGGCTTCGCCGTCGAAAGCCGAACTCAGCGGACCGCAGGACGTTCTGAACAGCATCGGGCATATAACCACCAACCCGATCGATATTTCAGGGGCAACCGAATCGTTTAAAAAGGAAATCACCCTCGATTTGGTGGAAAACGTGAAAGTTCTCTTTCCATCGGAGCCGATTATCGCCCACATCGACATCGAGGGAAAAATGGTCACGAGAAGCTTCAAGAAACTGCCGGTGAAGGGCTACAACGCCACATACCCTTTCAGCATCACCCCGCCGGTGATATCCATCGATGTCAAAGGACCGGTGAATGTCGTGAGCGCCCTGGAGGACAATGAGGAATTTGCCGTCTATCTGGACCTGGCCGCCCTGAAGCCCGGTGTGTACGTGCGGCGGGCCACCATTGCGCTGCCGGTGACGACGGCCCTCGTGGGCGTGAGCCCGGAAATTTTCACGGTAACGGTCAGGGAGCAGTAATCGCTGGCTCAACCTGTGAGAATTGAAAGGGTTCTACCGATGCGGTGAGGTATCCACACGGCAACCGTGTTTCCATAACGATTGCCGGTGGAAAATGAAGGACCTTATTGCATGCCCATCGACGCTTCGAGATCCCTGATCTGTCGCTCCAGTCTTTCGCGCTCCATTTCGGTCAGGTCCCCGGCGTTCAAACGCCGCTGCAGGCTTAAAAGCAGCATCTCCTCGCGGTATTCATTGCAGGTATAGGGTTTTCTGTCTGACAAGCCTTGCATCCTTATGTTACGGTTGTGATTCTCCACCCGGCGTATGGGCCGAAAGGCTATACCATGGTTTCCTTAAAAATACGATAGAACATGTCGTAGTCCGAAATTCCCTTGGACAGTATCTTGTCCATGTCGGCGGCGTTCTCTTTGTTGATGATCAGATTGACGCTCCTGTTGAAAGCCATCATGTAGTCCATGGTCCTGAACCTCTCGCTGATCATGGCCACGAACATGTTCCTGCGGACATCCATCTGTAGCCTTTCCAGGTAGATCAGGATGCCGTTTGCATCAGGATCGTCGGTCCCGAACGCTTCGTTCACCACCACCACGTCAAAGTTTTGATAGCGCATCATCTTCAATGCTTCGCGGTTATCCTGAGCGGTGGTGACATGATACTCCAGAAGCTTCAGGATGTCTGCCGCCCGCTTGCGAATCACGGGGTCGGTTTCACACACCACGGCGGTCTTGCCCTCCTCCTCGATGAACTGAAAAGGTCGATCATCCTTGATTTCTTCACTGGTCTCGAACGTTTCTTCCTCGAAACCCAGGTCGGCCGCCGTCCCGGCGGTTTCCCCGGCCGCAGCGGCCGCAAGGCTGTCCGCCGTGATGGTGATTTTCCCTTTGCATTTCGGGCACGCGAACGTTGCCGTCCGGTCCAGTGGAATCTTTTCATCGGCGATCTTCAGCTTGGTTTGACAGCTGTCACAGGTTATCTCCATGGTGCCATCAGCTCCTTTGCATTCATTAGAAACGGTGTCACATGTGGGCATGCTCACAGCATCTTGTCATAATCGCGGTCCATTTGCAGGGAATCGATATCCGTGGTGGCCTCTCCCCTGGCATGCTTCACCGAATCGATGCCGCGGCCGGCCACGCCCTTTCTGGAAGCGTACGCCAAGGCGTTCTCCTCTGTGATGAGCCCCTGTTCGTACAACCCAACCAGATAGTCATCGAAAGTGGTCATGCCCTTATGCCGGCCGGCCTGCATGATTTCATAGAAGGTTTTCCCTTCCGATTCGCCCTGCAAAATGGCATCCTGAACCCTCAGATTGGACGCCATTATTTCGAAAGCGGCGATGCGCCCGCCGCCGATCTTCGGAATCAGCCGTTGGGATATCACCCAGCGCACCGTTTCGGCAAGACGTATGCGAATCTGCTTTTCCTCCTCGATGCTGAACATACCCAGTATGCGGTTGATGGTCTGTCCCGCATCGACGGTGTGGAGCGTGGTAAGCACCAGGTGGCCCGTCTCCGCAGCGCTCAGCCCGATCTCCACCGTTTCACGGTCACGCATTTCGCCCACCAGAATCACCTTGGGCGCCTGCCTGAGGGCCGCCCTCAGTCCGTTGGCGAAGGTGTCGAAGTCGGTCCCCAACTCCCGCTGGTTAAAGGTGGATTTCTTATGGGGATGCTGGTACTCGATGGGGTCTTCCAGGGTGATCACGTGTGCGGATTTTTTCTCGTTTATTTCTTCCAGCATGGCCGCCAGCGAAGTGGACTTGCCGGAACCGGTCGCCCCGGTCACGAACACGATGCCGTTCATCTCCTTGGCGACCTCGTAAAAGGATTCGGGCAGATTCATCTCCTTGATCGTCGGGACCTTGGACTCGAGCTGACGCAAAACGATGGAATAGTTGCCGGACTGGCTGAAAATGTTGACCCTGAACCGCGCCTTTCCCGGCAGGCTGTAGGAGAGGTCGCAGGATCCATGGTTTACCAGGGCCTCTATCAGCCGGCGGTCGCGGTTGATCAGGTTCATGGCGAACATTTCGGTCTGGAACGGCGTGAGTTCCCTGATGTTCGGCCTGATTTCCACCGGAACCAACTGGCCGGCGCTTTCCACCTGCAGGGGTTTGCCCACCGTCAGGTTCAAGTCGGACACATTGGTGTGGGAATCGAGCATACGGGTCAATATGTGGTCAATTTCCTGTTTTCTCACAAATTCACCTCGCTCACCGTGAACACGGTGTCGTCCTGACCTCAGGGATGCAAACGTCTGAGGTCGATAAGGGTTAGGCCTCAGTAAAATCCGTGGGCGGCGCCTTCAGCAGCGGCCTGAAACGGGATTTGTCGTTCGATTTCTGGTACGCGTCGTCGGGACTGATCCATCCCTTGTTGTAAAGATCCATGATGGCTTCATCCAAAAGCTGCATGCCGTACTTTTTCCCCGTTTGCATCATGGAGTTGAGCTGGTGGGTCTTCGACTCCCGGATCAGGTTGCGAACCGCAGGCGTGGCGATCAGGATTTCTAGAGCCGGGCAGCGCCCTTTGCGGTCGATGCGTTTGAACAGCACCTGGGCAATGATCGCCCGGATGCCGTCCGAAAGCGTGGATCTTATCTGGGCCTGCTCGTTGGAGGGAAAAACCTCCACGATCCGGTCCACCGTTTTCGGAGCACTGGTGGTGTGCAGGGTCGAAAACACCAGATGCCCCGTGGAAGCGGCTTCGATAGCCAGTGATATGGTCTCCAGATCACGCATTTCGCCCACCAGAATGATGTCCGGGTCCTCACGCAGGGCACCGCGCAGGGCGGCCGTGAAGGACTTCGTATGGATCCCCACTTCCCTATGGTTGATAATGCACTTCTGGCTGTGGTGCACGAATTCGACGGGGTCTTCTATGGTGATGATATGATCGCTTCGCGTCCGGTTGGCCTGGTCGATAATGGCCGCCAGCGTCGTCGATTTACCGCTGCCGGTCGGCCCGGTGATGACCACCAATCCACGCGGCAGGCTGGAGAGCTTGGAGATGACCGGCGGCAGCCCCAGTTGCTCCGCGGTCATGATCGCGCTGGGAATTTCCCTGAAAACAGCGCCCACGCCATTTTTCTGCATGAAAAAATTGGAGCGGTAGCGTGCCAGGCCGGGAATTTCGTACCCGAAGTCGACGTCGCCGGTTTCCTCGAAAACCTTGACTTTGTCCTCGGGTGTGATCTCATACAGCATGCTCCTCAGATCGTCATTGGTAAGTACCTTGTACTTGACTCTTTCGATATCACCTCTCACCCGTAAAGCGGGCGGTTGGCCGGCCATGAGATGAAGGTCCGAGGCACCCTGTTCGTGCATCAACTTAAAAAAAGCATCAATTTTCGCCATGTTTGCTCCCAACCCGGACTAGCCGGAACCGAAGTGAATGCCCGCCCCCGGCACCGCCGCCGCGGGACGCGTTTTACATCAGCGAACGCGCCATCTGGTACAGGGTGTTCACCACAAATGTCCTCAGGAATATGATGGCGGCAAATACCACGATCGGTGACAGGTCCATCCCCCCGAAGGTGACGGGTATTCTGGACCGTATCTGATAGAGAACCGGCTCGGTGATATTGTGTATGAACCGCACAATGGGGTTGAACGGATCGGGGTTGACCCATGACAGCACGGCCCTGGCAACCACGATCCACATGTAGCCGACCAGCACGATGTCCAGCACCTTGGCTACGGCTAAAATGAAATAACCGATGATATACATTTAGGTAAGAGCGACTCCCTGGTGGGGGCGGTGGTCAAAGCCAGCCCGCCCTGTTTCGCGCCGTCCGCATCTGCAACGCCAGCCGTGCATCCTAGCGGCGGCTATTATAAATAAAGGAAAATAAAGTATATTATCGGAAATAAGTCAAGTCAATTCACCATGCGGAAACGCGCCGGGAGCTCGCCGGCTCGGATTTTCCTTGATAATTGCGTTGATACCGCCTAAAGTACGGACCGTTTCGAACGGGGGATGCTCTGCGACCTGTCGGCAGCACCGCGAGGGATTTCCATGCCGCAGGTGGAGGCACCGGCCGTCACGCTGTCAACGGAAGCCGCATGCACCGGAAAGGAGTCGCTGCCGGGCTGCGCTTCTCAGAAAATCTGATTGGAGAGTTAGATATGCTGCGGGACAAAAAAATCTGTTTTATCGGCGCCGGCAATATGGGCGAAGCGCTCATCAGCGGACTGGTCTGCTCCAAGGCCACGTCACCGGACAACATTGTCTGCACCGATATCAGCGAACGAAAACTGAAAGCGGTTGCCGAAAAATACGGCGTCACCACCGGCACCGACAATGCCGCCGCCATACGCGGCGCGGACCTTGTCATTTACGTCGTCAAACCCCAGATCCTCGCCTCGGTGCTGAAGGAAACCGCCGACAGCCTCGACATGTCCAAAATCATCATCTCCGTTGCCGCGGGGGTTCCCTTGGCGGTCATCGAATCGTGCCTCAAAAAGGATCTGCGCCTGGTGCGGGTCATGCCCAACATCGCCGCTTTCGTCAAAGAGAGCGCCACGGCGATCGCCGCGGGAAAACATGCCAGCCGGGATGACATCAATCTGGCCAAAGCCGTTTTCGATTCCGTAGGAAAAAGCATATTCATCGAGGAAAACATCCTGATGGACGCCATCACGGGGTTGAGCGGCAGCGGACCGGCCTACATTTTTCTGATTGTCGATGCGCTTGCAGATGCGGGTGTCAAGATGGGCCTCTCCAGGGACGACGCCCTGTTCCTGTCGTCCCAGACGATCCTGGGATCGGCCAAACTGCTCCTGGACACCAAAGAACACCCCGGGCAGTTGAAAGACAGGGTCACCTCCCCCGGCGGCACCGCCATCGCCGGCATCCACACATTGGAAAAGGGGGGGCTGCGCACCACCCTGATCAATGCCGTGGAAGCCGCCACCCAGCGATCAAGGGAACTCGGTGATGCCATGATTCAAAACTTCACCGAAAACAACGACTGATATCTCATGTTTTCTGAAACCGTTTCATACTCGGCCGCCTTTGCCGCGGGGCTTCTGTCCTTCTTTTCCCCCTGTGTGCTTCCGTTGATACCGGCGTATTTTTCCTTTATCACGGGCATGTCGCTGGAAGACCTGACGGAAAAATACAGTGCCGCCATCCGCAGAAAGGTTTTCATATCGACCGTGGCTTTCATCCTTGGATTTTCCCTGGTTTTCGTGCTGTTGGGAGCCTCGGCGTCCTATCTGGGAAGCCTGACGAACGCTTACCGTGATCCTATCCGCATCGCCGGCGGCATCATCATCATCGTACTGGGCATCCACCTGACCGGTATCGTGCGCATTCCCTTCCTGGAATTCGAAAAGCGCATCCATCTGAAGACCAAGCCCCTCAATATTTTCGGAACATTTCTGGTGGGGATGGCATTCGGGGCCGGCTGGAGTCCGTGTACCGGCCCGCAGCTGGGTTCTATACTGGCGATAGCCATGGGCAAGGACACCGTCCGACAGGGAGTGGTTCTTCTGGGGATCTACTCGGCGGGCCTGGCATTGCCTTTTATAATCATTTCCGTATTCATCAATTATCTGCTGGTATTCGTAAAGAAGGCCACCGGTTTCATGAAGGTTTTCAATACCGTTGCCGGAGCCGTGCTGATCCTTGCGGGGTGTCTTCTGCTTGCCAACAAACTCTACTTGTTAACGGCGATTGGGTGAATGTCATGACCAAAAAGACCATATGTTTAGCCGCCTTTTTAGCCGCGTTGATTTGTATCGCACAACCCGCGCTGGCCGCCGGTCCGAACAGCGTCCGGTGGCACTCCTATGCGGAGGGGATGGCCCTGCGAAAATCGATGGCCAAAAAGGTTTTTATCAATTTTTACGCCACGTGGTGCGGTTTCTGCAAGAGGATGGACACCAAGACCTTCACCGACAAGGCGGTCATCGACTATCTTGAAAAAAACTTCATCGCCGTGAAGGTGGATGTGGACAAGGAACGAAATGTGGCCGCGCAATACAATATCAGCCCGTTGCCGGATACGTGGTTCATCTCGGAAACGGGCGATGCCATCGGAAACAGGCCGGGTTTCATCGGGGCCGACGACCTGCTGCCGGTACTTAAATTCATCCACACGGAAAGCTATTTGAAAATGTCTTACGTGCAGTTCCTCGAATCGCAGAAGTGACAACTTCGGATCAGGGCTTGACCTTTCACGGTTTACGGCATACGGCTCAGGGTGCAGGGCTCGAGGTGCAGACCGATCAACGCACGATGCTTTGAAAGTGCCTTGCGCCTTGGGCCTTGCGCCGCACGTTTTACGCTTCACACCTCACATTTCACGATTCAAGATGTAACAATTTTCCTACAGCAGCCCCGACCCCCGTCTTGCATTCCTCATGACCAGGCGGACGACGGTAGAGACGATCACCCCCAGACTCATCAAGACCAGCAGCACGGGCACCCAGGTATCCCCCCGGTACTCGGGCACCTCACGCGCGGCGACGATCCCGATAATACTGAAAAGCAGTATGACCGTCATCAGTGCCACGACCGAGTAGCAGACCGCGTCGGAATCATACCACGGTACGATGGCCCTTCTGAAAAGCGGTGTGCTTGCCTGCCCCATGTTTTTTCGGCGCTCCCCCCGATGATGAACATACGTGTGACAATCGATCCCAATTTAGGCCGATACAACCCCCGGCGCTGCAACTGCGGGATTGACGTTCGGTGCGGGTACGAGAATACCATGCCCGAAGGGCACTTTCAAGCGCAACATATTGAATATTTATATTGACAAACAACAACATGTTGTTGTAGAAGCGATCCTGTTGCTGCTCGACTTTGCTGCCCGATTCTGTCCAGCAATATCACGTAAAAAAATCATTCGTTGCGACCCAGAATCAGCCACCGCAGATACCAGGAAATCAACTTCTGATTTGATGAATCATACAACCGTGGGGGGGGATACCCGTGTTCGATCAGATTAAAAAGCGTGACGGCAGAATTCAGGAATTCGATTCCGCCAACATCACGGCGGCCATTGCCAAAGCCGGTGGGGCCACCGGTGAATTCAAAACCCGCGAAGCCAGGAAACTGACCTTGAAAGTGCTCACCCTGGCGCACGAGCTGAAACTGGGCCCGGTTCCCGAAGTCGAAGAAATCCAGGACATCGTCGAGCGGGTCCTTCTGGACTCTCCTTTTCACCGCACGGCCAAAGCGTATATCCTCTACCGCGAGCAGCATGCCCAGATCCGCAAGATCGCCACCAAAGCCAACGTCGACCTGGTGGATCACTACATCCAGAAGCTGGACTGGAAAATCAAGGAAAACAGCAACATGTGCTACAGCCTGCAGGGCCTGAACAACTACATCAGTTCGGATGTTACCTCCGAGTATTGGCTGAACAGCATCTATCCCCCGAAAATCAGAAGGGCCCACAAGGGAGGAGACATCCACATTCACGACCTGAGCCTGCTGTCCGTCTATTGCGTGGGGTGGGATTTGAAGGACCTTTTGCGAATGGGGTTCAAGGGAGTGGAAGGCAAGGTCGAGAGCGCGCCCCCCAAACACCTGCGTTCCGCCCTGGGCCAAATCGTCAACTTTTTCTACACCCTCCAGGGCGAGGCGGCCGGCGCTCAGGCGCTGTCCAACTTCGATACCCTGCTGGCCCCTTTCGTCCGCTATGACGATCTGTCGTATGAAGACGTCAAACAGGCCCTTCAGGAATTCGTTTTCAACATCAATATCCCGACCCGTGTCGGCTTCCAGACGCCTTTCACCAATATTACCATGGATCTTTTCGTCCCCTCCACGCTCAAGGACCACCCGGTCATTGCCGGCGGCGTAGAACGCCCGGAGACCTATGCGGAATTCCAGCAGGAGATGGACGTCATCAACCAGGCCTTCGCCGAAGTGATGATGAACGGGGATGCCAAGGGGCGCGTGTTCACCTTCCCCATCCCGACCTACAACATCACCGCCGATTTCGACTGGGACAACCCCAATCTCGACGCTGTTTGGAAAATGACCGGCAAGTACGGCATCCCCTACTTCTCGAACTTCGTCAACTCCGACATGTCCCCCGAGGATGCGCGCTCCATGTGCTGCAGGCTGCGGCTGGACAATCGCGAATTGCTCAAACGCGGTGGCGGGCTTTTCGGCGCCAACCCGCTTACCGGTTCCATCGGCGTGGTCACCATCAACCTTCCCCGCATCGGCTATACGGCTCAGAACGAAGAGGAATTCTTTCATTGCCTTAAAGACAGGATCATGCTGTCCATCGAGAGTCTGGCCATCAAAAGGAAGGTCCTGGAGCGGTTCACCGAAAAAAACCTGTATCCCTACTCGAAATTCTACCTGCGTGAAATCAGGGAGGGGTCCGGCCGCTATTGGAAGAATCATTTTTCGACGATCGGCATCATCGGTATGAACGAGGCTTGCCTCAATTTTATGAATGCAGACATCGCCAGCAAACAGGGCCGGGGGTTCGCCCTGACGGTCATGGACTTCATCCGCGACCTTATTTCCGAGGTGCAGGAGGAGACCGGCGACATTTTCAACCTCGAAGCGACACCGGCCGAAGGAACGTCCTACAGGCTGGCCATGATGGACAAACGGCTTTATCCGGACATCATCTGCGCCAACCAGGCGGATTTTAAAACGGGCGCCGCGCCTTACTACACCAATTCCACCCAGCTCCCGGTGAATTACACGGACGATATTTTCGAAACCCTCATGCTGCAGGATGAATTGCAGACCAAGTACACCGGCGGCACCGTGCTGCACGTCTTTCTCGGTGAACAGGTGGAGGACATCCGGGTGACCAAGGGACTCATCCGCAAAATCGCAGGCAACTTCCGGCTGCCCTATTTTACCCTGTCTCCCACCTTCAGCGTCTGCCCCTCGCACGGCTATCTGAACGGCCGACAGGACACGTGCAGCCGCTGCAACCAGGAAACGGAAATCTACTCCCGGGTGGTGGGGTACCTCCGTCCCGTCAAACAGTGGAACAACGGAAAACAGGCTGAATTCGGCCTGCGCAAAACCTTCAGGGTCGACCCTGCCCCTGGCGGAAGTGAGCCGGCCTTGCCGGCGGTCAAAGCAACGCCGGCGGCTTAGGTACGAAAGAGGTCAACCGATGATTTTCGGCGCCATCAGAAAATTCAGCACCATCGACTACCCGGGAAAACTGGCGTGCGTGCTGGGGACCAAGGGCTGCAACATGCACTGTCACTGGTGCCACAACTACAGCCTGTTATCTCACGAATTTTCATCCGAATGCCAAATCATCTCCGAAAACGACGTCTTCGACTTTTTGCGGGACCGGTCGGGATTCATCGAAGGGGTGGTGATTTCAGGCGGTGAACCGACCCTGCACAAAGACCTGCCCGCTTTCTGCGGCAGGGTAAAAGCGATGGCATTCGACGTCAAACTGGACACCAACGGCACCCATCCGGAAATGGTCGCACAACTCGTCCGGGAACGACTCGTCGACTACGTGGCCATGGACATCAAAACCGATTTCAAACAATATCCCTCCCTGACCAAAAAGGAATTTAAGCCGGAAAAAATCAGGCAGAGCATCGACCTTTTGCTGCAGGGGTCGATACCCTACGAATTCAGAACCACCTGTGTAAAGCCCTTTGTCAACACGACCAATATCGAACACATCGGTGAGCTGATCCGGGGGGCCGCGCAATTATTCCTTCAGAAATTCGACCACACCCATGTTCAGGAGAACAGCAATTACGCGGCGAACCCTGCCGCCGGCTTCGATGATGCCGAAATGGAGGAGCTGCGCTGCAGGGTGGAGCCCTACGTTGCCGCGTGCAGCATCCGTTAGAGCGGTTTGCACCTCGATCCATACGCCCTGAGCCGTATTCCGTTTTTCATCATCAATCCCTTGGCCACAGCAGGCTATGCCTTGGCTTGATAGGGTGATTTGAAAAATAAACCCGCCATTCGCTCAGGGCATGCGGAACAGAATGCTGACAAACACCATAGCCCCCCCTCCGATCTCCGGCCTCCGATCCCGGTTTTACCCTACCGCCCAGGTTCGCTATACGCCATTCACATACTGTATCCTATTCATTTTTTTCTCTTGACACCGAAGACCCTTTTTCCATATTGTCCTTAAGCGTACCCAGCCCTCAAATTTGCAGCTATGAGGATACGTCAACGACCCCTTACACCGCCTCCGTTAAGCGGCACACAACGGTTCACAGAAAGGAGAAGATCATGGCCAATCCCTATGACGAAGCGTTCGAACAGTCCATCCACAATCCTGATGAATTCTGGGGCAAAGCGGCAGAAGACTGCCACTGGTACAAAAAATGGGACAAGGTGCTCGACGATTCGAACCCCCCTTTCTACCGGTGGTTCACCGGCGGGGAAATCAACACCTGCTACAACGCGCTGGATCTTCACGTCGAAGAGGGCCGTGGGGATCAGTATGCACTTATTTACGACAGTCCGGTAACCGACACGATCAAAAAGTACACCTATTCGCAACTGAGAGATGAAGTCGCCACCTTTGCCGGCGTACTTGCCGCCCAGGGCGTCGGCAAAGGCGACCGCGTCCTGATATACATGCCCATGGTTCCCGAGGCGGCCATCGCCATGCTCGCGGCGGCGCGCATCGGAGCGGTGCACAGCGTGGTTTTCGGCGGATTCGCCGCCAATGAGTTGGCGACGCGCATCAACGACGCCAAACCCAAGGCCATTGTCTCGGCGTCCTGCGGCATAGAGGTTGCCAGGGTGATTCCCTACAAACCCCTGCTGGACGAAGCGATAGAGCTGTCGGCGCCCGCAAATCGGCCCGATAAATGCATCATCTTTCAGCGCCCCATGCAAAAAGCCCCTTTGATCGACGGCAGGGATGTCGACTGGGACGACGCGATGGCCGCAGCCAGCCCCCATGACTGCGTCCCCCTGGCGGCGACCGATCCCCTGTACATCCTCTACACCTCCGGCACGACAGGCCAGCCCAAGGGCGTCGTCAGGGATAACGGCGGCCACGTCGTGGCGCTGAAATGGACCATGAAAAACATCTACAACGTGGATGCCGGGGATGTGTACTGGGCGGCATCCGATGTGGGCTGGGTCGTCGGTCACTCCTATATCGTATACGGGCCGCTGTTCAAGGGTTGCACCACGATTCTTTTCGAAGGTAAACCCGTCGGCACGCCCGATGCGGGCGTTTTCTGGCGCGTCATCTCCGAGCACAATGTCAAAACCATGTTTACCGCCCCGACAGCCTTCCGGGCCATAAAAAGGGAAGACCCCAAAGCCGAACTGATGAAAAAGTACGACCTCTCCAACTTCGAAGCCCTTTTCCTGGCCGGTGAACGCCTGGATCCCGACACCCTACACTGGGCCGAGAAGAGTCTGGGCATACCGGTGATCGACCACTGGTGGCAGACGGAAACGGGTTGGGCCATCTGTGCCAATGCCATCGGCATCCATCAGTTTCCGGTCAAGGAGGGATCCCCCACCAAACCGGCGCCAGGCTGGAACGTCACGGTGGTCGACCCGGACAATAAACCGGTAAAAGCGGGCGAAATCGGCGCTTTGGTCGTCAAGCTCCCGCTGCCTCCGGGAAGTCTGCCCACCCTTTGGAACAACGATGAACGCTACATCGAATCCTACCTCGAGGAATTTCCCGGGTACTATAAAACCGCCGACGCCGGGTTTATCGATGATAACGGCTATGTCTTCGTCATGTCCAGAACGGATGACATCATCAACGTCGCCGGCCACCGTCTGTCGACCGGCGCCATGGAAGAGGTCCTGGCGGACCACCCGGACGTGGCCGAGTGCGCGGTTCTCGGTGTCGAAGACCAACTCAAAGGGCAGGTGCCGGTCGGCTTTCTGGTCCTGAATGCAGGTGTCGATCGTGATGAAGCGGACATCGTCAAGGAAGTGATTCAGTCGGTGCGCGAAAGGATCGGGCCGGTGGCGTCCTTTAAAACAGCCACCGTGGTAAAAAGGCTCCCCAAAACAAGGTCCGGCAAAATATTGCGCGGGACGATTCAGAAGATCGCCGACAACAAGGAATACAAGGTCCCGGCCACCATCGACGACCCGACCATTCTCGGGGAAATGGCAGACGCCCTCACGGGCATCGGCTACGGCAAGGCCCGCAAATAAAAAAAACAAATTGCCCCCGCTCTTTGGGGAGCGGGGGCAATTTGTTTTTAGCCGATGGTATTCTTGACGATGCCGATGATCTTTTCCGGGTCGAAGGGTTTGCTCACAAAGGCCACGGCTCCCTTGACGGCGTGGTCCCCGTCGATGCCGCTGATGACGATTACCGGAATATCCCGCAGGGTCTTGTCCTGCCTCAGCCTGCGGTAGAATCTCGGTCCCCATTCGCCCGGCATTTGCAAGTCGAGGGTTATGAGGTCTGGCATCTCGCTGCGCACCTTCTCCAATCCCTCCCTGGTGTCGGAAGCAGAACAGGTGGCATAGCCGTTGTCGCTGAAAACGGCCTTCAGGTATTTCACTATGGCCGGGTCGTCATCGATGATCATTATTTTTTTTACCATGCCGCTCCCCCCCTTGCCGCGCTTCGACACTCGCTATTTCCGGTGGCACTCTCCACATGTGATCGGCCCCTTTTTCAATTCCATGTGGCACCCCTTGCAGTTAAGGTGAAACGCCTTCATCAGCCCCGGCATGCCGTCGCTTGCTTCCAAGCCATGGCAGTCGGAACACAGCTCGCCTTCCGAAGATTCATCTTCAAGCTTTACGCCATCCTCGTAGACATGGTGACACGTGTTGCACGCATCGATTTCGGCGGTTTCATTATGCGCCTCATGGACGAAAACCGCCGGCGGCCTTTCCGGCTTCGGAAAGACACGGTTGTCCACTACCACCATCTCTTCCTGCGAGTAGGCGGTAACGAAAACCAGTATGGTAATCACGAAAGCGCCGAACATGTAAACGACACGCTTATTCATCCGATCCTCCCATGGCCCGTTTCGATCGATACGAGGCAGCGCTTAACCGGCGGCCGATGCTCATTCGGCCCCGGGCTTCTCGATGGCTTCATATAGGATGTCACTGAAAAATTTTACTTCCAGGCCGATGTTATGAAACTCCACCAGGTCGTGCAGGCCGCTGTGGCAGTTGTGGCAAGGCGTCAGCAGGGTTTTTGCGCCCCTGGCCTTGGCCGCGAACAGCTGTTCCGCCTTGACGCGGTTTCCCTCGATGCGCGTCATTTTGAAAGGGGGGCCGCAGTTGATGACGCCTCCCCCGGCGGAGCAGCAGTAGTTATGCTCCCGGTTGGGGTGCATCTCTATCAGCGTTTCACACATGGCGCGCACCACTTCACGGGATTTCTCCCCCAATCCGCCTCCCCGGACGACATTGCAGGGATCGTGCAGCGTGACCGGGTCTGCATACTTCTTGGCGATGGTGAGCTTGCCCTGGGTCAACAGCTCGTGATAGAATTCGATGGCGTGCACGATGGGAATCGGCGGCATCTTCCAGCCCAGCCAGCGGTTGCCCATGTCGTAAACGGAGCGAAAAGCATGCCCGCACTCGCCCATGACGATCCTTTTGACCCGCAGCCTCTGGGCCGTCTCGAAATGGGTTCGCTTCAGCCGGCCCATGATTTCGTTGTCGCCGGTGAACATGGCCATGTCGCTGTTGTCCCAGCCAACGGTCGCCGGCATGGTCCAGTTCACCCCGGCGACATCCATGATCACGGCCATCTGGTAAATCAGCTGGGCCTGAAATTTAGGTTCCGGGGCGATGACGGAATACATGATGTCCGCCCCCTCTTTTTCCAGGGGAATGCGCAGGGTGGGAATCTCCGCCTGGGCCTCCTCCTCCTGCCACTGCAGCGTGTCCGGCCACTCGTCGCCCTTGACCCACATCTGGTTCATGGTCACGGAATGGCTGTGGGCCGTGTCCTGGATGTAGAGCGGTGTCACACCGAGTTTGTGAATGATCCGTCTCACCACCAGCATGAGATAGGCGATATCGATGCCGAAGGGACAAAATTGGGCACAGCGTTTGCAGAGGTTGCACTGGGCATGGGCGATCAGTGCGGCCCTTCTAATCACATCGGGTCCGACCCTGCCCTTTTGTTTGAGCATCTCCCACAGGGTCTGCTTGACCTTGCCCACCGGGCTGAAGTGAGGGTCTTTATCATGGGAAAGGTAGTAATGGCAGGCATCGGAGCACAAACCGCAGTGAATGCACGTGTCGACATACGCTTTCAGGCGGGCGCCGGTCTCCCCCTTGATCACCTCGTTGATAACGGATTCGATTTTCTGGGCGCTCAGGTTCGAAATGCCAGCCTCGATGCCTTCATCAATCGTCGGGGCGCGTTCCTTTTTCACGGGTGCGGACATGCTTTTTCTTCCCCCCATATGTTTCGCACTGCTCGAGCTATTTTTAGACCTTTTATCAGAAGGGCCTCATCTCGCAGAAGCCGTTTTATGTTTTACGCGTTACGTTTTACGCTAAGATCAGCTTATCCCGACCTTTTCTTAACACATAAAAAGACCCGGTCACCAGTCCTTTGCCCCCCTGATACCGCCGAACTCGCTGCCCATGTAGGCTCTCGTAAACAGCGAAAAAATCATGTGGCTCAAGCGGGTCAAGGGGATGGCCGCCAGCATGACTTCGCCTGACAGGATGTGAATGATGAGCAAAACCCTGTAGTCAATCCACTGATGGTAGGCGAAAAAGCCGGTCAGAAAGGGCATGGCCACGATGGCCAGGATAATATAGTCTGAAGCCGATGTAACGAACCTGACTTCCGGTTGGCGTATGCGCCGGACCAGAAAAAACAGGCAGGATAAAAGCACCACCAGCGTCATGGCATCCGCCAGCGCGTCGGGAAAAGCCCACCAGCTCACGCCCCAGGCTTCATCCCACAGGATAATGTGGGCCATTAAAAACAGCGGCACCGCCAGCAGGCAGATATGAAAGACAAATATCACGATCGTCAGCACCGGGTGCCGTCTCCAGTTGGTGGTGGCAAAGGGCGTCATCCAATGCAGAATGGATCGAAAACTGTACTTCCAGCTCATATAGGTAAAGATGAACCGCTCTTTTCCGCCGATCAGCTGAAACATCCTCCCCAGCCTGAACAGGCATCCCCCAATGAACACCAGGAATGACAGCCAGGCCAGGGGTCCGGTGACAAAACCGTATACATCGTGCATGGTTTCCCCCTTTTCCCTTCTGAAAAGCCGGCATCACCTGCCACCTTACCCCCGGCGCTGCAAAAGCCCGAGGGCTCCAGAGTCAAGGCGCCTGAGGGTGAATTTGCTTGCTTCGGCGCCTCAGAGGCCGAAGTCCCTGACCGCTACCACCCGCCGGTAGTAGATGCCCGCTTCTACACTCCTCAGCAGCAGGCGGCTTCCATCCGGGCTGAACACCGGATCCCAGGCCGCCTCCATGGCCCTTTGATCCACGTGGTCGTTGACGGCAAACAGGAACCGGCCATCCTTCTGCACCCTGGCCGCCACGGTTTCGCCATCGGGGCTGAATACGGGTGGCCAGGCCATATCGAATCCGTTTGACCAGGCCCGGCCGTCGACGACGATCTTCCATACCGGGCCCTCCTTGGCAAGCGCCGCCAGCCGCCGGCCGTCGGGGCTGAAGGTAATGTCGGTCACCATGTCCCCGAAGGTGGCAGCCCAGGGCGTGCCGTCGACGGCCACGGTCCAACGCCCGAATGTCGGTGCCACGATGGCGGCCAGTTTTTTACCGTCCGGGCCGAAGGCAGGCTGCCACAGTTGTACAAAGCGGCGGTCCCATAAAAAGTCCCCGTTTTCGGCCAGCGTCCACATGCCTTGGTGGCGCACCGGCGCCACGACATCGACCGTTCCCGGCCGGAATATGGGCTCCCAGACACAGCCGAAACGTTGTTCCCAGGCGATGCCGTCCACGGCAACCGTGTATTCGTAAAGGTTCCGCCTCACCTCGGCGGCCAGATGCTGCCCGTCTTCGCTGATGGCCAGGCCCCAGACATTCAGAAAAACCTCGTCCCACGCCTTGCCGTCCAGGGCCGCCGTGAAGGTCCCCTTCTTGAATTTATGAATCTCCCCCGAATCGGCATCTTTGACCTGCACCGCGGCGGCCGTGCGCGTCCCACAGGGGCTCAGAGCGAAATAGGTCATGTTGGCGTAGGATCTGTCCCAGGGAACCCCGTTCAGCACCATGCAGTACCGCATGTCCTGCTGCGCCGCGACCGCAAGGGCGCCGCCGTTTTCACTGAAGAGGGGATTCCACACGTAGCCGAACCTGTTTTCCCAGGGGGTGCCGTCAACAGCCACCGTCCATTCACCCACCTCCGAAACCAGCGCCGCCAGGCGTCCGTCGGGAAGGTACCTCAGGTGCCAGGCCTTGTCATAGACCGCATCCCAGGCCGTGCCGTTGACACAGACGCTGAATTCCATTTCAGAAACGTTGACGACGGCGGCGACCGCCTCTCCGTCCGGACTGGCGTAAGGCTCTTCCACCCACCTGAATTCATCGTTCCACGCACTAAAGGCGACCTTTTTTTCAGATATCTCCCAATCCCACTCTTGACCGTCGACCATGAGGCCTCCTCGTGCTACCCGGGTGACCGGCCATTCCCGCAACAAGCGGCGGGAAGCCTTCCCCGTGAGGAATTTGTCTGTTTTGATTCGCCCGTCAACCCTGCAGCCCCGCGAGCATGGATCTCCGCTGCGATCCGGCAGGCTGGGATGCCGGGGGGCTCAGCCTTTCGCGAGGGAGCGGCTTAAACCGCATTTTCCGAACATGTGGCCCGTGACATTATTGTGGATACATACCTAATGTTGTCACGGAATGCAAATGGATAGAATCCATTGAAAATATGTTTATTTTGATCATTCTTGAAATTTGAAACCCTCAACTTGGGCAAAATCCTTGTCTATTAAAGGATTACATGCTATCAAGACTTCCTTAGTTCGGGTCTGCAAAGGACCGGCATTTTCTGTTTTCGCACTTCAAGGAGGAAAATACATGTCTGAATACAGTCGATACATAGCGATGGCCGGTGTGATTGTTCTCGGCATCATTCTCCAGGCGATGCTGATCGGACTCTATGCCGTTCCGGCACCCTACAAAACCGCGGTCGCCTTTACCAAAGCCTACTATAAACTAGACCCCTCCATGGAAGACTACCTGTGCCAAGACAGCCGCCTCGATGACGGCGTGAATGTCACCGCACAATACCTCTATGAAAAATCGAGCTATGCAAAATCCCTGGGATTCGACAAAAGCTTTCTCAAAAGCCAGCTGTACCATATTGAAACCCACACCGCCTTTACCAGTGACACCGAAGCGACGGTGACCATTTCAGCCGTCCGGAGAACAGCCATCAACCCGGTCTTCGCCTGGGTTGCCAAACTGTTTCGCATCGGCGGAACCTATCCCGTTGAAGGCACCATCGACGTCGTGAAAGAAAACGGCCGCTGGAAAGTGTGCGCCGAGTCATTTTCCTCCGTTTGAAATAACGGCAAGTTGTTATCTGGTATTGAACCGAGATAGCGAGCGCATTCCCTGCAGCTTGCTGCAGGGTAAGCGAGCGAATCATAATTGATAGAATTCCTTACGGTGAAGATTCCCCTTAAGCTTGCTGCGGGAAGTGTTCAAATTCTGGTCCTGCGGGTCAGGTCAGAGATATCTGGACGGATGGTATCGTCACCTGAGGCACACCTTGTCCATGCAACCTATTTACAAACGCATTCAGCAACGGGCCCGCCAAATTGCCGAGGGTATGCCGGCGCCCGACTTTTATCGTGACCACGCCGGCGCCAACAACCTCTCCGGCAACCTGTTGGATTCAAACCCCGACATGGCGGCATTGAACGAAATTGTCGCCGAGTATCTGCAGCACAATGCCGGGCATGGCCTCAAGCACTCCCGCAAAGTCGCCCTGGATGCGGGGACATTGACGATCATCGAGGGCCGCCGGGCGAACCTTGCGGAAAACGAAATCCAACGGTTGACCTATCTATCCCATATGGCGGGGTTGCTGCACGACGTAAAGCGCAAAAAGAAAAACCATGCCGTCGAGGGTGCTCTCTTTTCGCGGAAGATATTGCCGGCATTCTCGCTGTCGCCCCAGGAGGTGGAGGACGTCGCCAACGCCATCCGCAACCATGAAGCCTTCAAGCCACTCATCCCCATCGACAGCCTGCACGGCGCCCTTGTCGCCGGCTGTCTTTATGATGCCGACAAATTTCGGTGGGGGCCGGACAACTTCACCGATACGGTCTGGAACATGATTGCCATTTACAACCCCCCTCTCTCCGAATTCATCAAACGCTATCCTGAAGGCATGCGGGGCATAGCGCGTATAAAAGAAACCTTTAGAACGGCTACGGGAAAAATGTACGGTCCGCAGTTCATCGACCTGGGTATCGCCATCGGGGAAAAACTCTACAAGGCGATTTTAGAAGAGTTCAAGTCCTGTCTGTAAAAGCAGAGCAACCAGCGTTAGGTAAAACCCGGCGCACTGAAGGAACGTCTTGAAAGAAACAGCGAAAAATCGAACCACCGTAGCGGCCCTGCTGTTCGTGCTGCTCGTGGCGGTGCTGATCGCCGCCATGGCACTGGCATCGGCCGTGCAGAGGGACTTCGGCCGTGTGGCCGTTTCCAACGTCCGCTACCTGAACGGCAACGGCATCCCCATACGCGCCAAGCTCATGCACCCGAAAACGGGGGGCGGCACCCGGTTTCCAGGGATCGTCTATATCCATGGATACCAGAACAACCGGGAAACAGGAGACGCGTACTGCATCGAACTGGCCAGAAGGGGGTTTGTTGTCCTGAACATCGACGCCATCGGCCGGGGCAATTCCGGCATACCCGGCAATCCGGCGGATCCCGGCTTCGACGACACGTACGGCGGGCAATCCTCGCTCGACTATCTGCGGTCGCTGCCCCTCGTCGATCCCGGGGCTGTCGGCATGATGGGCCACAGCCTCGGCGCCGAAATGGCCTATAAAGTTGCCCTTCGAGACCCGGGCGTCCGGGGGCTGGTCATCACCGGCTTCGCCTACACCACCGCCGCCGACTACCAGCACCCCGCCAACATGCTCATGATCATCGGAAAATACGACGAATACAGAAAAAGGATGACCGGCACACGCAACATCCTCACCGACTGGATGAAGTCCGAACAGACCCGCAAGGTGATTGACGCCCCGAATCCTGAAATCGGCGTGACCTACGGTGACTTCTCCGCCGGTACCGCCCGGCGCGTCTTCGTTCCCCATGTAACGCACATTCAGGAATCGCACAACCGGGATGCCATCGCCGAAGCCCTGCTCTGGATGCGGCAGGCGCTGAACCCACCCGCTGCATACTGGTCCGACCCGCACAGGCAGATCTGGCCGGTCAAGGAGTGGGCGACCCTGGTGGCCATGGTTGCCGGCTTTTTTTCTCTGCTGCCCTTGAGCACCCTTCTGCTCCGGCTCGCTTGGTTTCGCCCCCTGGCCGGCGCCCCCACGGCGACATATGCGTGCGGGGGCAAAGCCTTTCTCAAGCACGTCACCATCAACGGTCTGGTCATGTGGCTTTACCTGCCGCTCATCTTCATCCTGTTCGGCATCCACATCTACCTGGTACCCATCGACAGGGTCTTCCCCATGATGATGGTAAATGCCATTGTCTGGTGGTTCCTTTGCATCAATATCATCGGATTTTTTATTTTCCGCCGATGGTTTAAAAAACAGAATCGCCTGTACGGGACCACGCTGGCCGACATGGGCATATCCTTCAAAAAGGATCTTTTTTACCTGGACGGCGTCCGCCTCGGCAAAGGGGTGGCCCTGGCCATGACCCTTTTCATATTTGCCTACGCCGCCGAACACCTGCTCGAAAGCATCTTCATCGTCGACTACCGTTTCATATTCCCTTTTGCCAGCGACCTCACCCCCTACCGCCTCAAAATGTGGCTGGTCTACTTCCCGTTTCTGCTCATCGGGTTTCTTCAGACCGGCGTTTTTCTGCACGGACAGATCCGAAAAGCGCCGAAACGGTCGCAAACAGGGACGTTCCTGGCGTGGTCCGGCGCCAACCTGGCGGCCATGATCGTTCCCCTGCTCCTGTTTCTCTGCATCCAATACATCCCGCTGCTGACGACCGGCTTCATACCACTGGTGGGGCCGGGCGGCATGTTCGTGTCGTTCGTGCTCAACCTGTTTCACCTCATCGTCGTCCTCTGCCTGGTAATCCCGATTTCCACGTGGCTTTTTCAAGTGACCGGTACCATCTATACCGGGGCCGTTTTAAACGCCGCCCTGGTAACCTGGATGTTCACGTCCTCCCAGGTGATCGCCCCCATCCCGATATAGGGAAATTACCCCCTGAAAGAGATTGATATTGACGCTTCCCCGCCGCACGCTGCGGGGAAGCGTCACCGTAAGGGGTTCTATCCATTATGATTCGCTCGCTATCTCGGTTCACATAAAACCACGTCGTCAAATGTTTCCGGTGCGCCATATTCCCGTTTGACTTCGGTTAAACCTTTGATTATACTCTGCCATCATTTTAGGGAAACCTAAATTGAGGAAAACATCACCGCCATAAAAAGGAGGTTGGAATGACCGCAAAACCCTGGCATGGCCCCAAGTGGCCTGAAGGCGTCCCTCACGAAATCACCGGGTGGGACAAACCCTTACCTACACTCCTTGACGAAACCGCCGCACGATACCCGGATCTCGTTTACACGATTTTCAACGATGCCGGGCGCACCTATTCCCAGGTGAAAGACACGGCGGATCGCATCGCCAACTTCCTGGTATCCAAAGGCGTCAAAAAGGGCGATCGGGTAGCCATTTTTCTGCCAAACCTGCCCCACTATCCGGCTATCTTTTTCGGGATCCTGAAAGCCGGTGCCGTTTGTGTCACCTGCAATCCCATCTACACGGCCAACGAATTGAACTACCAGTTGGGGGATGCCGGCGCCAAGGCCGTTTTCTGCATGGATCACCCCGAATTTTATCGCACAACGGTGGAAGCCATCAGGGGAACCGACGTGGAAACGGTCGTCATCTGCAGCGTAAAATCCTACCTGCCCCGGCTGAAAGGTTTTCTGGGCGGTCTGCTGGGCAAGATCCCCAAGGCGGAGAGCCACCAACCCGGGCACCTGTTGTTCGACGACGTTGTCGCCGCCGCATCCGGATCCGGGGCGCCCGCCGTGGAGATCGATCCTGTCGATGACCTGGCCCTGATCATCTACACCGGCGGAACCACCGGCCGGCCCAAGGGGGCCGCCCTGACCCATGCCAACTTTTTCTATAACGTCATGGGGCTGAACGAATACGGCCGGCTGGTCCAGGAACCCGGCGGACGGCCGGAAAGGATCAGGGGCGGCGGTTTCAACACCTACCTGGGCGTACTGCCCTGGTACCACAGCTTCGGCCTGACCTGCGCCATGCTGTCGGCCTGCGCCACGGGGAGCAAGCTTATCTGCGTCCCCGATCCGCGCGCCGGGGACCCGCCTTTCACCGAGGTGCTGAAACTTGTCCAGAAGCACCGGCCCACGTTGATGCCGGCCGTGCCCACCATCTTCGTGGCCTTCACCAACCATCCCCTTCTGGGCCAGTTCGACCTGACCTCCCTCGTCGGGTGCTTTTCAGGCGGTGCCCCGCTCCCGCCGGAGGTCTGCAAGCAGTTCGAAGAAAAAACCGGGGCCATTATTTTCGAAGGCTACGGCCTCAGCGAAACCGCCCCCGTGGCCACCGCCAACCCCACCAACCGGGAAAACCGTAAAATCGGCTCCATCGGGTTCCCCATTCCCTGCACGGATATCAAGATCGTGGACCTCGAAACCGGCTTGGAGGAGCTCCCCCAGGGAGAGGACGGCGAAATCGCCATCTCCGGCCCCCAGGTCATGCAGGGATACTGGAACAAACCCGAGGAAAACGAGGCGGTTTTCCGGGAAATCGACGGCAGCCGCTATTTCCTGACCGGGGACATCGGCCACATCGACGAGGAGGGGTTCATCCTCATCACCGACCGCAAGAAGGACATGATCATCGTGGGCGGCTTCAATGTGTATCCGCGCGATGTGGAGGACATCCTCTTTACCCACCCCAAGGTCGCCCTCGCGGCAGTGGTGGGCGTGCCGGATGCCAGAAGCGGCGAAATCGTCAAGGCCTTCATCCAGCTCAAGCCCGGGGAAACCGCCACGGAAGAGGAAATCATGGCCTTCTGCAAGGAAAACATGGCAGGGTATAAGCGGCCCAAGCAAATCGAGTTCCGCGAAGAAGTCCCGGTTTCCAACGTGGGCAAGGTCCTGCGCCGCGTGCTGCGGGACGAGGAATCCGGAAAATAGTCAAGAACAAGGTTTACGGTATACGGTATATGGTATACGGTGTACGGCATGAGGGTTAGGGTGTAAGGCGGTAGGTGGCGGGTGTCATGAACCGGTGACGATCCGTTCCCCGTCCCTTTCACCTCCCGTTCACACAACGGCTGATTATGATGAAAAACAAAGCTCCTAAAATAGGCCGGAACGACCCCTGCCCCTGCGGCAGCGGTTTGAAGTACAAGCGCTGTTGCGGCGACACGCAGGCCTCCTCGTCCGCGGACGTCGCAGCCATGTATGCCCGGAAGCATAATGTCCGGGTCAAACAGGGCAAAGATGTCGAGGCTATTCGCCGAGCCGGCCGGCTGGTGATGGAAACGCTGGACATGGTCGAAGCAATGATCGCGCCCGGCCTGGTCACCGAAGAGATCAACACCCGGGTCCACGAATTTACCGTGAAGAACGGTGCCGTCCCCGCACCGCTGAACTACCGGGGCTTTCCCAAAAGCGTCTGCGTATCCATCAACGACGTGATCTGCCACGGCATTCCGGGGCCCCACGCCCTGCAAGAGGGTGATATCGTCAACATCGACGTCACCACCATCCTCAACGGATACTACGCGGATGCCAACAAATCCTTTTTTGTGGGAAAGCCGTCGCCCGATGCCCGCAAGATTGTCGACGTCGCCCGCGAAAGCCTCAAAAGGGGTATTGCCATGGTCAAACCGGGCAACACCCTGGGCGATATCGGCTGGGCCATACAATCCTGGGCCGAGAGCCAGGAATGCTCGGTGGTCAGGGAATTCGTGGGTCACGGCGTGGGATTCGATTTTCACGAAGCGCCCCAGGTTCCCCACTTCGGCCGTCGTGGCCAGGGCCTTGCCCTCATTCCCGGCATGGTTTTTACCATCGAACCCATGATCAACCTGGGAGATAAAGCGCTGCGCATTCTGGAGGATAACTGGACCGCCGTCACCCGGGACGGATCCCTTTCGGCCCAATTCGAACAGACCCTCCTGGTAACCGACAACGGTTGTGAGAGCCTGACGCCCTACCCACTGTAATCCCGTTGATGATGCGTCTACCGTTTTTGACATTTTGAGGGGAACTTTAGGGGACGTTCATAAATATATAAATAACTTGTACCAAAAAAATAGTTATTTATATATTTATGAACGTCCCCTCTATTACAAGGAAGACTAAAATGCGTATCCACCTGCTGCAGCACGAAGCCCAAGCCGTCTCCACCAACGTTCTCGCCTGGGCGGCGCAAAACGGTCACGCCGTCACCCGAACCGATGTTCTGGAGGCCGACGTCCTGCCGGATGCCGGCGATTTCGATCTCCTGGTCGTTGCCGGCGGGCCGCAGCACATTTGGGAAAAAGACAAAAACCCCTGGCTGGGAAATGAAAAGAAACTGCTCGCCGCCGCGGCGGCGGCGGGAAAACATGTGCTGGGCATCTGCCTCGGCGCCCAGTTGCTGGCCGAAGTCCTCGGCGGCAGGGTGTTCGCCAACCCGCTCACGGAACTGGGCTGGTGCGCCGTCCAGCTGACATCCGCGGGTCTGACATCTCCCTTGTTCCGCGGGGTTCCCGAGCGCTTCACCATGTTTCAATGGCACAGCGACCATTTTTCACTGCCGGAGGGGGTCACCCGGCTGGCAACCAGCCCGGCCGCTCCAAACCAGGCCTTTGCCGACGCCGACGGCCGCCTGCTCGGCATCCAGTTCCATCCGGATTTCGATTGCGGGCTGATTGAAGACATGGTGCGGAGCGAAACGGAAAAGTGGCCCGAAGGTCCCTTTGTCACCCCCCGGGAAACACTGCTTCAGGAGACGGCGGCCATCGAGGAGCCTGTCTGGCTCATGGAACTTCTGCTGGACAATATGGCCCAAGCCATGCAATCCTCAAATGCCCCCGAGCCACGCTCTCACCAAAATGACGATTGCCGTGATCAGAGCCGCGGCCTGGACAGGGGTGCCGAAGCGCTTTGCAGCCGTCTTGCCGTAGAGGAAACCGATAACCAGCCCCGACAGAAAGCCAAACAGGTGCGCTAGAATGTCCGCGTGCGCGGACGATCCCAAAAAGCCCAGCAGGGCCAGGCCGGCGCCCAGCGGCAAAAGGGCCTTGATGCGGCGGCCGGGGTGCTCCAGGCGGCGCAAAAACTGCCAGGCAGTAAGAAGGCCCAGGGCCCCGAAAACCGCCGTGGACGCCCCGATGGAGCTGTGGCCCGTCTTGTAAACCACCGCATTCATCACATTGCCGCCAATCCCGGCCGACAGGATCATCAGCCAGCCGACGCCCCACCCCATGATGGAGCAGACGGCCGACCCCAGAACCGCGATGCCCACCATGTTCCCTGCCAGGTGGACCGCACCGCTGTGCAACAGCAGCGCCGTTGCCGCCCGATACCACTCGCCGTCGAGCATTCGCCCGGCCGTGGCCGCGTAGCTGTCCATCAGGAAACGGCTGTCCGGCTGCATGGTCACAAAAACATGCACCGCGGCCAGCAGCAGCGCCCCCCAGATTCCGGCCAGGCTTTTTTTGAAATCGCGGAAAATGTCTTCGGAAACGATTGGGTCCGGGCGGTTTTCAATCCTATAGGCGTCGATCAGGCCGGCAGCCTCCGCCGACCGGTCCGGCGCGACCTCCAGTTCCCACCCGTCCGCCTGCCGCACCGCCCGGGAAGCGATCCCGGCGGAAAGCAGAACCAGTTGGTAGGTTTCCACCTCCTCCTTCGACAGCTTGTCAACGACAGTGATCATATTCAAATAAAATCGGGTACCACGATTTTATGAAACGCGGCTGACGTCGCTTTCCTGCAAAGCGGCACAAGTAAAATATCCGAAAATCCGTTTCCAGCGCGCCGCCGGCGTCAGGGTGACCAGGTTGCCGGCCAGAACGACGACAACCCCCAATGCGGCGGTCAGCCTCCAGTGATAGGACTCGAAAAGCGTGGAAAGAAAAAGGGATGCCAGGCAAAACCGGTAGCTCACCGAAAGAACCGGCGGCACCTGCGTCAGCTGCAGCTTGATGCCCAACCAGGTCGATCCCCAGATCAGGGTGGCGCCCGCATAAAGGATGCAGTTGAGCAGCAGGTCCCCCGTTTAAAGGATTGAACACTCCCCGCAGCAAGCTTAAGGGGAATCTTCACCGTAAGGAATTCTATCAATTATGAGCCCATCTCTGTTTCACTTGGACCCTTGAACCCTGGAACCCTTTTCCCCTTGTGGGATATTAACTAGCGGCGAAGCCGCGTACACAAACACATTTTCCTTCTGCAGGATTTCTGCAGAACGAAAATTTATTTGGTTAGCTGGGCCAGCGTTTCATCCGGCATCTTGAAGGAGTGTTCGGCCGCCGGAAAGGCCGCCTCCTGGACGTCCTTCTTGTACGCGTTCAACGCCTCCAGGATGATCGGCCGTATCTTGGTGTACTGCTTGACGAATTTGGGTATGAACTTGTCGAAAAGACCGATCATGTCGTGGGTTACCAGGACCTGGCCATCCACGTCCACCCCCGCTCCGATGCCGATGACCGGCACCGTGACCGACTCGGCCACGAGTTTTCCCAGGGGGGCCGGAACCGCCTCCAGGATGATGGAAAACACACCTGCCGCCTCCAGGGCCCTGGCATCTTCGATGATGCGCCTGGCGGCCTCGGCATCTTTGCCCTGCATCTTGAAGCCGCCCAGGGCGCTCGCCGTCTGGGGCGTCAATCCGATGTGTCCCTGCACCGGGATGCCGGCCTTGACGATGGCCTCGACTGTCGGCGCGAAATCGACGCCGCCTTCCAGCTTGACCACATCGCAGCCGCCCTCTTTCATCAGCCGCCCGGCATTGCGCACGGCCTCCTCGATCGAAACGTTGTAGCTCATGAAAGGCATGTCGCCCACAATGAGCGGCCCCTTGCAGCCGCGCACGACCGCCTTGATGTGGTGAATCATGTGCGCCATGGTGACTTCTACGGTGCCGTCAAGGCCCATCACCACCATGCCCAAAGAGTCGCCCACCAGAACGATGTCGACGCCGGCCTCGTCGGCCAACAGCCCGAACGGATAGTCGTAGGCGGTCACCATGACCAGTTTGCGTTTGTCCGCCTTGGCCTTTTTTACATCCATTACCGTCACTTTGTTGCTTGCCATTGGTTGCTCTCCTTTTTTCAGTCTTTATAAGTCTTATAGGTCCTATAGGTAGTTTGCCTGCAGCGTTTCCACCAGGGCGGTCAACGTCCGGTTCACCGGTGCCGGCAGCCCCAGCCTTTCCGCTTCCTCCACCACCACGCCGTTGATGGCCCCGATTTCCGTCATGCGCCGGTTGTCCACATCCTGTCCCATGGAGGAACGGTTGGCGCCGGTCGCCCGCGCCACCTCCAGGACATGTTCCACCGCGTCCGGGCGGACGGCTATCTGTTGCGCCTCCGCCACGGCAATGGCCTCCTCCACGGCGGCCCTCGACAGCGCCACGGTGGCCGGCAAGTCCAGCAACTGGCCGTTCTTGATGCCGGTCAGGGCGGTAATGGCGTTGATCCCCACGTTGATCAGGAGTTTCCCCCACACGATGCTGCGCACATCTGCGGACACGTCCGTTTCGATACCGGCCCCGGAAAAAAAAGCCGCCACCTGCTCGGCCTTGTGGGTGTTTTGCCGATGCCACATGCCGATGGTGGTCAAACCGCTGCCGGCATGGCGGATGCTTCCGGGCCCCAGCATGGTGGCGCCATGGGAGGTGGTGCCGGCGATGACATGGCCGGGCTCGACCTCCCGGGCGATCCGGTCGGCGTTGCCCATGCCGTTCTGCAGCGTCAGAACGAGACCGTCGCGTCCGGCAAGCGCTTTGGCGGTCCTGGCCGCGGCCTCCGTCTGAGTCGACTTGACGAACACGATCGTAAGATCGCTCTCCCCGACGGTTTCGGGATCCATGGTCGCCTGCAGTCGAACGGTCCGCACCCGCCCGTCCCTTTCGATGGTAAGCCCCCGGTCATTGACGGCATCCACGTGTTCGCTCCAGATATCGACCAGCCACACCTCGGCCCCTGCCTCCGCCAACAGTCCTCCGAAAAGGCTTCCCATGGCGCCTGCACCGACGACGGCTATTTTCATCTTTCCTCCTTTGTTTTTGGCTTGAACCCCCGGATCCTGCCCCTGGTTCTTTAAACCGTATACCGTAACGGAAAAGCACGAAAATGTTCATGGTCTTTTTCGTGTTTTTGGACGTTCGTGTTTTCGTACTAAATGATCTTTATCTTTTCCGGTTTATCCGGATTGGGATTTCGGATTTTATTCCACGCAGTCCATGACGCCTGTAGCGGTGCCATCGGGTTCAATTAGTCGCCAACCCCGGTTCCATCGTTCAGCCAGCAGGCCACCCGGTGGCGGTCAGCGGCCTCGATCAGGACCGGCCGCTCCATCCTGCAGCGGTCGTGCACGTGCGGACAGCGGGTGTGAAACCTGCACCCGGGCGGCGGATCGATGGGACTGGGCACGTCTCCCTCCAGCGGGGCGGGCGGCACCTGCCCCTGGGGGTTCGGCAGGGGAACCGCCTCCAGCAGTGCCCGCGTGTAGGGGTGCCGGGGCGTCACGCTGAAAACCTCCGCCGGCGCCGTTTCGACGATGCCGCCCAGGTACATCACCGCAATGCGGTCGCAGATGTGTTCCACCACGCTGAGATCGTGGGAGATGAACACGTAGGAAAGGCCGAATTCCTCCCTCAGGTCTTCGAGAAGGTTGATCACCTGGGCCTGAATGGAAACGTCCAAGGCGCTGACCGGTTCGTCGGCGACGATCAATTTGGGTCTGACGCACAGTGACCTGGCAATGCCGATGCGCTGACGCTGGCCGCCTGAAAACTCATGGGGATACTTGTCCAGGTCGCCGGCGCGCAACCCCACCTTTTCCAGCAGGTCCACGGCCTGCTCCTTTCTTTGCCGGCGGGTCAGATGGTCGTGGGCCCGCATGGGCTCGGTGACGATGGCTTCGACCTTCATCCGCGGGTCCAGGCTCGAAAAGGGGTCCTGGAAAATGATCTGCATTTTCCGCCTCAAGGGGCGCAGATCCGTCCGGGAAAGGCACGTAATGTCCTCGCCCTCGAGAAAAATGGTTCCCGCCGTGGGATCCAGCAGCCTCAGAATCAACCGGCCCAGCGTGGTCTTCCCGCAGCCCGATTCGCCCACCAGGCCGAAACTCTCCCCCCCGGCCACCCGGAAGGACACGCCGTCCACCGCCTTGACCCAGGCGTGCGGCTTCGACATCAAACCGCCCCCCAGCGGAAAGTGTTTGACGAGGTTCTCGATTTTCAGAAGGTCCGTGTCAGGCATGCCCGGTCCCTCCTCCGGACGGCTGCACCAGCCAGCAGCGGGCCGACCGTCCCCCGCCTAAAGCCTGCAGCGCGGGCTGCTGTTCCCGGCACCTGTCGAACACCTCGGGGCACCGGTCGGCGAACTTGCAGCCCGAAACGGGCTCCATCAGCGAAGGCACCGTTCCCTTGATCTCGTTCAGGCGCTGCTTGCGGCCGGCGGCCCGGCTGCCCAGCCGCGGAATCGATTTGAGCAGCCCCCGGGTGTATGGGTGCAGCGGGCTCCCGAAAATATCATCCACACCGGCCGTCTCCACCACCTGCCCGGCATACATCACCACCACGCGACGGGCCATTTGAGCCACCACGCCCAGATCGTGGGTGATCAGCAGCATGGACGTGCCCGTTTCCTTTTTGAGGCCCTCCATCAGGGAAAGAATCTGCGACTGGATGGAAACATCCAGGGCGGTTGTCGGCTCGTCGGCGATCAGCAGCCTCGGCCGGCACACCATGGCCATGGCGATCATCACGCGCTGCCGCATGCCGCCCGACAACTGATGCGGATATTCGTCAATCCGCTTTTCCGGCGCGGGAATTTTCACCTGCCCGAGCCAGTGCACGGCCTGCTCGAGCGCTTCCTGCCGGTCCATGTTGCGGTGAACCATCAAAGGCTCGGCCACCTGGCGGCCGATGGTGAGCACGGGGTTCAAAGAGGTCATGGGCTCCTGAAAAATCATGGAGATGTCGCGCCCGCGAATGCTGCGGAGCTTGTCCGGGGCCATGGCCAAAAGGTCCTTTCCGTCGAAAAGGATGCGGCCCGAGTGAATCCGGCCCGGCGGGGACGCCACCAGCCCGAGGATACTGAGCGAAGTGACGCTCTTGCCGCACCCGGATTCACCCACCAGCCCGACCGTTTCCCCCTCGGCAACGGACAGGCTGACATGGTCCACGGCCCTGCCGACACCCTCGGGGGTGTGAAAGTCGACCGCCAGGTCCTCTATTTCAAGCAGATTTTTGCCCAAGACTAACGCCTTTCACTGGTTTACGGTTCCTCCATACCTCTGAGCCATATCAACAAATTTTGCCGATCGTGTGCATAGATAGCGTTTGTCGTGTTATTCGGCATCCTGAGGGCTTCGAAAAAAATGTTTCTCATGTTGGACCTAGGTTGTATCGGAACACATATATGACAACCGCTGTAACCGACGCTGAACCTCTCCAACACCGTTAATCGTTGGACGGCGTTAGATAGTGCAGCGCCGCCAGCGCATAGGTGTCCGCCGTCTCCTTCAGCTGGTTGATATCCACCCACTCGTCTTTCTGGTGCGGCACCTGGCGGTCGCCGGCGCCCATGGTGACGATGGGGATGCCTTTCATGGCCCACAGAAAGGTGCCGTCGGTGGCGCCGGGGACGCCCGCGTATTCCGGTTCCGCGTTCAGCACCCGGCGTGTGGCCCACGCCGCCGCCGCGACCACCGGATCGTTCGCGTCGGTTTTGGTGCAGGGACGGTCGGTGAGAAATTCCACTTGCACGTCCATGCGGTGGTCGCGTTCGAGCCGCAGCTGCCGGTCATAGGCCGCGTAGTCGTCGGCCACTTTCTTTGCCGTCGCCTCTGCCAGGGCGGTCAGGTCGTTGCGGATGCTCGCGTGATCCTGGCCCGGGATGGTGCGCACGTCGACCAGGAGTCGCGCTTCACCCGGCATGACGTTCAACTGGGCCGCCCCCCCGGAAGGCGCCTGAATGACGGTGGGGGTAAAGCTGGCCCACCCCAGGTGCCGGTCCCTCCCAAGCTTTTCGACTGCGGCCCGCTCGAGCCGGTGCAGGCCGTTTATCAGTTCGGCCAGGGCCGGGGCCGTGTTGAGGCCCGACAGGGGCATGGCCCCGTGGCTCATCCGCCCGCCGATCGTGTAGCTGGCCCGGATCGCCCCCTTCTGTGACGTACAGACGAGGCCGTCCTGGGGCTCGCAGATGATGGCCCCCGTCACGTCGTCCGCATGGCCTTTTTCGATGAAATCGAGCACCCCCAGCATCAGGTCCTCTTCATCACAGAGCACGCCGCCCACGATGCCGCCGGAGAGGGGAACGCCCGCCCGTTTCAAGGCATCCATGGCGATCAGCATGGCGCAGAGGTTCCCCTTGGTGTCGTTGGTTCCCCGCCCGTACATGCGGCCGCCCTCGATCTGGGCGCCGAAGGGGTCGTAATGCCACGTTTCCACGTCACCGGGCGTCACGACGTCGGTGTGGCCCTCGAACATCAGCTTCCGCTCCCCCGGACCCGCGTCCCAGGAGACGATGACGTTGGGCCTTCCGGGCGCCACCTGGTCCACCTGCACCTGAAAGCCCTTCTGCTTCGCCCAGCGGGCCACATGTTCGGCCGCCTCCTGCTCGCCGGTCCCGGCAATGGGGTCCCAGACCGAGTTGATCTTGACCATTTCCGCCGTCAGATTGAGCAGTTCCTCGTGATCGACACTCTCGAGTACCTTTTTTACAACGTCATTGGGAATCATGTCACACCTTTGTCATTCGATATTTTCTATCTCACCCGAACCATCTTCGGATCCAGCGTGTCCCGCAGCCCGTCTCCCAGGAGGTTGAAACCCAGCACGGCCCAGGCAATGGCCACGCCGGGAAAAATGGCCATCCAGGGAGAGAGGTCCATGAACGTCTGCGCCTCGTACAGCATCCGCCCCCACGAAGCGTCCGGCGGCTGGGTGCCCAGGCCGAGATAGCTCAGCCCCGCCTCGGCGAGGATGGCCACGGCGAACTGGATCGTCCCCTGGATGATGAGCGGGGAGAGAATGTTGGGCATGATGTGCCGCAGGATGATGCCCCCCTCGCTCACGCCGCTGGCCCGGGCCGCCGCGACGAACTCCCTCTCCCAGAGGGTCATGGAGACCGCCCGGGTGAGGCGGGCAAAGACCGGGATGTAAAAGATGCCGATGGCCAGCATGGCGTTGATCACCGACGGCCCCAGGATCGACGTGATCAGAATCGCCGTCAGCACCGCCGGGAACCCGAAGAGAAGGTCGGAAAAGCGCATGATGGACTCATCCGCCCACCGCCCGTAGTAGGCCGACACGAGCCCCAGCATAATCCCCAGGCTGAGGCCGATGGTCACGGTGACCAGCCCCACGATAATCGAATTGACCGCCCCCACCATCACCCGCGACAGAATGTCCCGGCCGTACTGATCGGTCCCCAGAGGATGCGATATGCTGGGGGCCTCCAAGCGGTGGCGGGCGTTCATGGCATTGGGTTTGTAGGGCGTCCAGACGAAGCTGATCACGGCCATGGCGATCACCACGAAGGAAAGGACGAACCCCAGCGAAAAATTCAGATTGGAAAAATAGCGTTTCATCAAATCAGCCTAACACTCATCGACCCCCGGCAGAACGGGGGCATTGCGTATCACTTGGTAGCTTTTGGGCGCTGGGTAACGGAAAACCGGGTTGAAACTTCGCGAAACGGCCGTTACCCCCTTGTTGCGCGGGGGGTTGACGACGGCTTCCTGAAAAAATATACGCGTTTTGCTGTCATTTGAACTCGTAAGGAACTAGGCGGCCGCATTTTCCTTCGCCGCCGATTTTACTCCAGCCGGATGCGCGGATCGATGGACGCATAGGTCATGTCCACCAGAAAGTTGACGATAATCACCGCCGCCGCCATGAACAGGACGATCTCCCGCACCACGGGCAAGTCCCGCTGCCCGATGGCCTGAAACACCAGCCGGCCCAGGCCGGGCAGGTAGTAAACGTTCTCGATGATGATGGCCCCGGCCAAAAGCTGCCCCAGCTGCAGCCCCAATATGGTCAGCACGGGGACCAGCGCATTCTTCAGGGCATGCACATACACCACGGATCTTTCCCGCAGCCCTTTCGCCCGTGCCGTGCGC
>JAJDNW010000038.1 GCA_022340465.1 Deltaproteobacteria bacterium
AGCCCCCTGGACGTTGCCGCCGCCTCCTCGAGGGCTGCCGCCAAATCGTGCGTCATCTGCGAACCGACGGCGTTGGTGACACCGTCAGCCAATGTCAGTACAGCGATCGCCCCCTGCATTTCGATCGTTATCGTTCCCATGTGGTCTGCCTCCTTCGACCCCGCCGTCGCCATCCTAACCCGGATAAAACGGAAATTCCAACATCGAATATCTAAATCCAAAACCATTTATACCGGTTGTCATATATGTTCCGATACAAACGATGTTCACCATAAGAAATATTTTTTCCGAAGCAGTCAGGTAGCCGGATAAGATGACAACCGCTATAAAATGATCCGAAACCAAAATCTTTCGCAGGCATGATGGGATTTGAATAAATAGGGGATAGGCTGAGCGATTGTCAAAGCCTGCCCGCCGAAGGGTGGGGTTGCAAGCCATGCATCCGGATCTCAACGGGCACCCAAGCCTTTGATCAGGTTCTTCACCGCCCCTCGATACAACTCCCTGTGGGGCATTCCTTTGAAAACGGTGTTTTCAAACTTTTGCAGCTGCATGAGACCGTGCAGGGCAGCCAGAAAAAGTGCGCCCCTGCTCTCCAGACCGCTCGTCCCGCCATCCTGGCCCGTCCTCATTCTCGACAGAACGCTCTCGATCTGTGCCAGTATCTCCCCTATCTTGGCGTCCACCCGCTGCTTGAGATCCGGGCTCAGTAAAATATCACGTGAAGACAGGAAATAGTTGATGACATCGAAATAATCCTTTTGCTCGCGGCTGAAATTATAATAGGCCATGGCCATGGACGTCAACTGCTCCATGGGATCTCCGGCGTCCGATACGTTCGCCCGAATGCTTTCGATCAGCAGATGCAGGCCTTCCTCCTGCAGTTCCGCAAAAAGATCCTCCTTGCTGGAATAGTAAAAGTAGATGGTGCCCACAGCCAGCTCGGCCTGCTTGGCAATCTGGTTGATGGATGTCGCCTGAAGGCCTTCTTGGAACAATAGGGAGCGGGCGGCGTCGACAATCTGCCGTCTTCTGGCCTCCTTTTCCCTGGCTCTTCTTTCTTTCAATCCCATGTGCTTATACCGAATCAGATTTGCAATATGAACGCACCGGCTTCTGGCGCTTCATGTGGCAATGCGTTACCGGACACCAGACGATGGGGTCCTTGTCAGGAACGGCCGGCAATTTCATCCCGGGCCGGGTTGCGCCGCGGGCCCAGGCCTCGGCTTCCGCTTGCGTGTCCACGGACCCGACCAGGTGGTCTTGGCGGCCGATGCAATGGATGGTTGTCAGTCGTAGTTCGTACGTCATGGTGAAACAATCCCGTCACGCCCTTTGACGTTACGCCGTCTGCAAAACTTCTTGTTCCGGCAGTTTGCGCCTTGTCAAAATAAAGGCCGTGGTTAAACCGGCGATGATATGCCAGACGCCCCACCAGGCAACCAGAATGGCCATACCGCCCAGACCCTCAAAAAAATTGAACACCAGAACCAGGCCAAGGGCCGAGTTCTGTATACCCACCTCGATGCAGGTGGCCCGGCAGTCCCGTTCCGGAAGTCTGGCCACGCGCCCCGACCAGTAGCCCAGGTTCAGCGCCATGGCATTGTGCAGAAACACTGCCAAAATCACCAGCCCCACATAGTCGATGAAATAGCGCCAGTTGGCCGCCAGGGCCCCGGCGACGATCACCATGAAAAATATCAGGGAAAAAATCTTGAAGGGCTTGCGCACCCGATTTGCCAGGTTGGGAAAAACGCGGGTCAGGATCTGTCCGATGATCAGCGGGATACCCAGGATGATGAAAACGGTGACAAACACATCCACCGGGCTTAACCTCACGCTGCGCAGTATGGCCGCCGTGTCCGCATTCAGGCTCCCCCAGATGGACAAATTGAGGGGAGTCATGAAGATGGCAACGACCGTCGAAATGGCCGTCATGCTGATGGAAACCGCCGTGTTGCCCTTGGCCAGGTAGGTGATGATGTTGGAAAGATTACCGCCGGGGCAGGCTGCCACCAGGATCATGCCCAGGGCCATGGATGGGTACAGGGCGATGGAGGGAATAAGCCGTAAAACCGTGATCAGCAAAAAGGTCATGGCCGGCAGAAGAAGAAACTGGGCGGCCAGACCAATGGAAGGCGCTTTGGGTGCCGTGATCACCCGTTTGAAATCCTCCATTTTCAAATCCAGGGATACGCCCAGCATCATCAGACCGATGGCGACATTGATAATCATCAGCCCCTGGGGATTGAAGTTGAGTCTCACATGATCGATTGCTGCGGCATCCATAATTCCCCTCCTGAATTTTGAATCGGTCCTGCATAGTAGATTAAATGAGCCATCGGGCTGTTTTTTAACGCCATCCCCGCGCAAGCGGGTATCCAGAGCATTCGCCTGATTGCTTTCTGGATATTGCCGACGCTTCACTGCGTGTCCTGCCTTCGCAGGAATGACAAAAGGCTTAAGCTAAAACACCCCGGCCCCTGGCTTTATGATAACCTAACCTGAGGGTTGCATCATCACGCCTTATATGCCCCGACATTGGCCAACGCCATACTTCCCGGGCTGACGGTCGTCGGGTCCGTCAGCACATTGATGCAGGCCGTCTTTCCGGAAGCGAACGCCGCCTCCAGCGCCGGCCTGATCTCCTCCGGCTTTTCCACCAGCATCCCCACCCCGCCCAGAGCTTCCACCAACCGGTGGTAGTCGATGCGTCCGATGAAGGTGCCGGCCTCGATGGCGTGTCCGATGCGGATCTCCTGACTGTGCCGGATCATTCCCCACCCGAGGTCGTTGCAAATAACGACGACCAGCGGGATCCCCTTGCGGATGGCATTTTCCACTTCCATGAAATTGAACCCGAAGGACCCGTCGCCGGTAATCAGCAGTACCCGTTTGTCCGGATAGCGCAGCTTGGCGGCATTGGCGTACGGGAGCCCCACGCCGAGGCTGCCGTAGATGCCGTAATCCAGGTAGTGCCCGGCCTGGGCCACCGTGCGGGTCATCCCCATCCAGGTGGTGGTGTCGCCGCCGTCGGCCACGATGATGTCATCCGGCCGGTTCATGAACGTGTTGATCTCTTTCGTAAGTCTCAACGGGTGGATGGGCACATTGTCGCTGTTCCAGTCCGCCTGTGCCGGAGCCTTGCCGTCCTTGTCTGCCTGCATGAGCTTTTCGACCCAAGCAGCATACCGTTGTTGCAGCTTTTCGGCGATCCCTTTCCGGGCAATGCCTTCATTCAGGCTTTCCAAAAACACCCTGATATCGCTAACCACCGGCAGGTCGATGACCGTGTTGCGACCGATCTCCTCGGCACAGATGTCCACCTGTATCTTTTTGGCGGCAGGATTGAACACGTCGCCGAACATGTAGTAGAGGCAGATCCGCGTACCCAGCAGGATCACCAGGTCTGCTTCAAGGTAGGCGGCAAATGCGCCTCCCGGGCGTATGGCCAGGGCGCCTTCAAAGCACAAGGGGTGGCTGTCGGCGATGGTTCCCCTTCCCGAAAGGGAGGTAAAGACCGGCATGCCCGAGCCCTCGATGAATTTGACCAGTTCCTCCTCCGCCTGGGACTGCCAGACTCCGGTGCCGGCAATGATCACCGGATTCTTCGCTTCCGCCATCATGGAAAGCATCGCTTCCGCTTTTCCCGGATCGGTCGTTCTGGCCGTCACCTCGGTTCCCAACAGTTTCACGCTGTCGCGCTCGACCGAGCCATTGAGAATATCCACCGGCAGCTCCAGGTATACCGGCCCCGGTCTCCCGCTGGTGGCATAGCGAAAAGCCAGATCGAAATATTCCGGAATCCGTTCCGTTTTCTGGCAGACCAGGGTTTTTTTGACCATCGGACGGATAACGGGCTCCTGGTCCATATCCTGCAAGTCCAGCTTTTCCTTGTGTTCCAGTCCAACGCAGCCGGCGATGACGACGACGGGTGTGTTGGAAAAGTACGCACTGGCCACGCCGGTCAACGCGTTGGTAAATCCGGGACCCGCCGTCACCATGACGATGCCGGGTTTGCGGGTCAGCTTCCCCCAGGCCTCTGCCATGAAAGCGGCCGCCTGTTCATGACGGGTGTCGAAGAGCGTTATCTCGCTATTCTCCAGATGTTGATAAATCGGTGTAATATGCCCGCCGCTGAGAGTAAAGATATATTCCACATTGCGTTCAATCAACGCCTCGGCAGCCAACTGTCCGCCTGTTACTGTTCCCATGCCGCACCTCCTGTAGATTATCGTGCCAATAATGCTGAAAAATCGCTTGTAGCGAGTGTCGTAAAACCTCTTGAAAAGGCTGTGGTCTCAAGCACCAACCATTGTTCTAAGCGCCTTGAAAATTTACAGTTCCATGAGCTGGCCGCCGGTGATGTTAACCGCCTGACCGGTCATGTAGGAAGACGTGTCGGAAGCGAGAAATGCCACCAGATTCCCGACCTCTTCCACCGTCCCGATTCTTTTGAGGGGAATGGTTTTACACATTTCCGCTTCACGTTCTTCAACCGTCGAATTGAAAAACTGGGCTTCCAGGCCAAAGCGCCACTTCTCGAGATCGGTCATAATCTGACCGGGACAGATGGCGTTCACACGGATATTGCTACCGGCCAGTTCCATGGCCATGACTTTCGTCAACATGATCACCCCCGCTTTGGCCACGGCGTAGGCGCCGTTGAACAGCGGCGGCACCTTGCCGGCTCTCGAAGCCGTGTTGATGATGGCTCCACCTGCTTTCATCATCGGCAACATAGCACGTGAAACCCTGAAAACGCCGTGAAGATTGATGTCGATCGTCTTCATCCACGCGTCTTCATCATAATTCTGAACGGTGTTGGGCACCCCGAACGATGCGCCGGCATTGTTGCAAAGGATATCGACGCCGTCGAAGAATTCCCTGACGGTCGCCACCATCCGTTCGATGGAACGGCCGTCGGCGACATCGACGCTTACCGCCAGCGAACGTATCCCGAATGCAGCCTTCAGATCAGTGGCAATCGTTTCCATCTCGCCGGTGGTTCCGGTTCTGACCTGGTGGTCTGCATCCCCGGCTTCACCCAAGTCGGCAACAATGACATTGGCCCCCGATGCCGCCAGCCTGGTTGCAATGGCGTAGCCGATGCCCGTTTTTTTTCCGGCACCGGTTACCAGGGCCGTTTTTCCCTTTAAATCCTCGTACATGTTCACCTCCTGCAATAAAATCGTGTCCCACGATTTTATCGTACGCGACGACGTCGCTCTATGCGAAAAATGGATCTTAATCTAAGTTGAACGCATCCAACGCTCCCAGCAAGAGGGGATTATATCCTATTGAGTGGCGCTCGATAGATGAATCTAAATTATTTATCGAGCGATTGTCAAGAACAAAAAAAAACAGAAACGCCCCGCCGAAAGACGACGGGGCGCTTCTGTTTGATTCATCCGGATGTTGGGTACTTTTATTGTCACAAACGTACTCGCCCTCGCAAGATCCTTCTTTTTTATGACTGCCCGGGCACGATAATCCGTGAACTATCCTCCTGTTTGGCTTTCTGGGCGATCTCGACGATTCGGTCCACCTCACGGCTGACAGCCTCGGGAAATTTTTCGACGGCCTCGGCCAGCGTGCCGGCCTCGAGCATGGCACTCACCGGAAGGGGCCCCTCCGGCGACATCAGTTGCGTTTGTGCAATGAATATCGGGGACCGGCTCTCGTCCGGAGACCCGTCCGACGTTACCGGCGACATTCTCCTCACGGCACCGGTTTTCATATCCGTAAAAGACTCCTCCCTGTACAAATTGTTTCCATCCAGTTTCAAATCGATTTCCATGTGGTGCTCTCCCTTCATTCGTTGGAAACACGCATGCATGTTGAGAAACGGTTTCTCTTTTCCCAAGCCCGGGGCACAGAAGAACAACCGTGCGGACGCATGTTTCCATTGTGTTATAATTATCGATCGTAGACAGGAAACTGCCGGCACAAATTTTCCACCTCGTTCCTGACTTCTCCAATGACGCCCTCATCCCGGTGATGGGTTGTCACCCGGTCCAGCCAACCCGCGATCACGTCCACTTCCTGCGGCCCCATTCCCCTGCAGGATATGCCGGCAGTGCCAATCCTTATCCCGCTTGCGGCGCCGCCTCTGTTTTTATCCGCCGCGATGACGTTCTGATTCAATACGATTCCGGCGCCCTCCAATGCGCGTTCAGCCCTTTTACCGTCAAGCCCTCTGGTCGTGACATCCACAAGCACCTGATGCGTGTCCGTCCCCCCGGTAACGACCGAGAAGCCCTTTTCGCCGAGCGCCCCCGCGAGGCGAACGGCATTTTTCAACGTCAGCGCCTGGGTTCGCTTGAAGCCGTCGGTTTGCGCCAGGTTGAATATAACCGCCTTGGCCGCGATGCTGTTGACGGCGCTTGTCCCCTGGCAACCCGGGAATACCGCCCTGTCGATTCCGTCGGCGAACTGCTTACGGCCAAGAATCACGCCTCCCCTGCCGCCCATCATTGTTTTGTAACAGGTAAACGTGACGAAATCGGCGTGGGGCACAGGACTCGGAATGACACCGGCCGCCACCAGGCCGCCGATATGCGCCATGTCTACCAGCAGATAGGCCGACACCGATGCCGCGATGGCGCCCATTTTCCGATAATCGATCAGACGGGGATAGGAACTGGCGCCGGCGATGATCATGGCCGGCCTGAACGCTTCAGCCATGGCGGCGACCGCCTCGTAGTCGATGCGGCCGGTGTCGCCATCGACGCCGTAGTGTCCGATCTCGAAGCATTTTCCCGCAATCGACGCCCGATGGCCATGCGACAGGTGCCCGCCATGGGACAACGCCATGGAAAGTATCCTGTCGCCAACATCCAAAACCGAAAACAATACCGCCAAGTTGGCCGATGTCCCGCTGTGAGGCTGGACATTGGCATAATCGGCACCGAACAGATCCTTGCAGCGGGAAACGGCCAGGCGTTCGACCTCATCGGCATAAACGCAACCGGCGTGGTACCTCCTTCCCGGATACCCTTCGATGGTTTTGGTGTTGAAGACGGAACCCAGCACCTCCATGATGGATGCAGGCGCGTGGTTTTCCGCCGCAATCAGATCCAGCGTCGTTTCGATACGGGCCTTTTCCTTGTCGACGAGGCTCGCCATGACAGGATCGTCATCCCTTAGACAGCGCATGCCCTCTCCCCCGTGTTATTTGGCAATATTCCACTTATCATAAATGTTCATACGCCGGCGCGCCATACGAAGCATGAAACTTCCGTTATTGTATTGAAACGCCCAGCTTAGGAGCAGATACGAAAGAGGCGGCATAAGGATGGGCTGCAGACGGGGTCTTGCCGGCATCAGCCGCTGGGCTGGCCGTCCACTACGAACCGCTGCACAAGGTTGAAAATCTCGCTGACGCCGAACGGTTTGGCCAGGAACGCATCCGCCCCGGCCTGCCTGGCGAGTGCTTCCCTCTCCGACAAGTGCGAGTAAAGGATCACAACCGTATTCCGGTTAAGGCCCTTCACTTTTTCCGACAGCTCCGTTCCACTAAGTTCGGCCAGGATGACGTCAGCCACGACGATATCGGGCGCGCCGGAGCTCTCGAAATAGATCCATGCGTCGAGGCCGTTTTCGAAAGGCAGCACTTCCCGGTTCACACTGTACATCAGGGCTCCCACCACAAAGTCTCTGACGATGGGGTCCTCATCGACAACGGCTATTTTGACATTGGGTATGATGGCTTACCTCACGCTACTTTCAGGAACTGGATGTCGCTGACCCGTTTGTTGAAGGTGATGATTTCACAAACCGCATTCAGGTTCTTTTCCAGAGCTTCCCGCTTGTGGCTTTCCAGATCATGTCCCTTGGCGATCGCCTCGGCCATGACGGAAAGCAGCTTGACACGCTGATAGAAGGCGCTGTCGAAGCCAAGCGTGTTTGCGCAACCGTCGTCATCTCCAAACAGCTCGAGGTCTTCATCCAGGCCTTCCGCTTCCACTTTGACATGCTTAGCATTTTCCAAAATGCTTTTTATGCGATGCCTTCCCAGCGGATACCCGTTTAGGTAAGCTTTGGACATAATGATCAACAGCTGGAGTCTTGAAAGGAAAACATCATCCAGTTCAATTTCTCTCATCTTAGACGACTCGGCACCTAATCTGATCATCTTGCAGTCCTCCCTAAGCCTGAACAGGGGTCACGCCGCCCCATCATCCAGGGGCCTGCCGCATTCTTTACAACGGCCATCCGGACCGATGACGCCGATGCAGCTTTCGTCACTGCACAGCGTGCGATTTTCCCATTCGACGTCCATATCTTCTTCGAAGTCCTCGGCGGTATCGTCTCCCCGATCGGCCGTGGCATTCTCTTCGGGCCCGGCGCTTGCGTCACCCGTTTCATCAACCGGCTGCAAGGGAGTGAATTCCCCGTCGAACGGAAGACCGCACTCCTTGCAGCGGCCATCCGGGCCGATGACGCCGATGCAGCTTTCGTCACTGCACAGCGTTCGGTTTTCCCATTCGATGTCCGCTTGACTTCGCTTATTTTTCTCGTTCATGGCACTCTTTAAAACCACCGGCATGGATTATGAAAGCAGAAAATGGTCATCCCTTCCGCAGGTTCACTTCGTTTACGAAAGAAGCGATGATATTCTCCTGGACCTGGCTTTTGATCTTGAAGCGTACGCCAATGCCTTCCGGAGATGTCCTGACGACTTCCGCCGGTATCCGGAAAGCGTTTTCATCGCCGGAAAGGGCCATGGAAAGGACAATTTCTTCACCGATATCGAAAGATTCCCTCGTTTTTATGAAAACCCCGCTTGAACTGATATCCTGAATATAATCCTTGAAAAAACGGTCCGAATCCGAATAGTCGACGCTGATCAGGCAGTTGATGCGCAAATCCTTGCGGTCTCCATCCACCTTCGAGCGCTCGGCCGCATCTTTTTCCAGGTCGTTTAAGAAAGTAGTCATCCCTTCCGTGGACAACCGCTGAACGAGTTCGGCAATACGACCGATCATACGGTACCGTTCCAACTGTTCGTTTGAAGCCATCATATTCGCTCTCCAAAGGCTTTAGATTCTCATGTTGGATTGCACACAGCAGCACGTAAACCTAAGCGTCAAACCCGAAAATCGCTCGATTTAGGTTAAAAAAACCTTCCAATCTGCTGAAAACGTGAAGTGCCCCTTTAAGGCACTGACCCCAGGGTTGCAACCATGCAGCTAAACCAATTGATCTTAACCTACTGTAAAAAATAGGTCAATACTCAAAAATAAAATCGTGTGCCATGCTTTTATGCGGCACGACGACGTCGCTGCACTACCAGGGCCCTGCCCGAGGTTCTGCAAAGGTCGACCACCTTCGGCTAAAAGCGAGGCATTTTCTCCCATTCCTCATATGGGGCATTAAAACCCTTTCTAAGCCGGCACCAAATCTGCTACAACCAACACCCGGACTGAGAATCCATTTTCATTCCCTGATGCATACAACCAAAGAATGAACAATAGACGACAAATAAGTGTCTTTAAAATTGGCGGTGCCATCCTAACGGGGCTGCTGCTCACGGCATCCTTTCCTGATATGGGACGGTCCTATATCGCATGGTTCGCCCTGGTGCCGCTGATGGGCGCCATCAGAGAGGGGTCACCCCTTGCCGCTTTTCGCCTCGGGTTACTGGGGGGCATGGTGCATTACCTCTCCCTGATTTACTGGATTATTCCCTGTCTCAGGAATTACGGCATGCTCCCGCTTTACTTGAGTGTCGCCATTCTACTGCTGTTCAGCGCATATCTGTCGCTGTTTATCGCCGGCTTCGCCGCTATTCTGAACTGGACCTGCCGCAGCGTGAAAATGCTCTTATTCGCCGCGCCCGTCATCTGGGTTGCCTGCGAATATATCCGGGCGAACCTCTTCACCGGCTTCCCGTGGGAACTGTTCGGGTACTCACAGTTCCGGATCACACCCCTGATCCAGTTTGCCGACATATTGGGCGTTTACGGTGTTTCCTGGCTGCTTGTCCTGGGCAACTGCTCGATTCTCTGTCTCGTTCTGGCACTACGGAAAAGCAATTGGCACAAAAGTCCCTTGACCCGGAATAAGGTTCTGACGGCGTGGGCCTGTTTCATTCTCGTCCTCGCCTCTTTTTGGGGATACGGCGTCCGGCGACTCGAAACGATCGAGGCTCAGGCCGCCAAGGCGCCGCTGAAGCGGGTTGCCGTTATCCAGGGAAATATCCCCCAGGAGAAAAAATGGGACACTGCCTTCCAGTTGGCCACCGTCGACCGATACCTCGACATGTCACGCCGTGAAGCCGCGGCAGACCCTGAGCTGATCGTCTGGCCCGAAACGGCCCTGCCATTTTATTTCGGTCACAACGCCCCTCTCACCAACCGGGTTTTCCGGGGCATAGCCGCCACCGGGGCGGACTACATCGTCAGCAGCCCGTCATTTATACGTCAGGGCGACACCGTGGCCTACCGCAACAGGGCCTTCATGGTTTCCTCGCGCGAGGGCCGCATCACGGGCATCTACGACAAGGCCCACCTGGTACCCTTCGGCGAATATGTGCCCCTGAAAGCGTGGCTTCCCTTTTTGGGCAAGCTGGTGGCGCAGGTGGGGGACTTCACCCCCGGCGAGCAAGGGATTGCACTGGAATGGGAAAACCACCGCATCGGCATGCTGATTTGCTACGAACTGATCTTTCCCTATCTGTCCAGGGAAAGCACCCGCAACGGTGCCAACCTGTTGGTCAGTATTACCAACGATGCCTGGTACGGCAAAACCAGCGCCCCTTATCAACATTTTTCCATGGGGGTGTTCAGGGCCGTCGAAAATCGACGGACCCTGGCCAGGTCAGCCAACACCGGCATCAGCGGCTTTATCGAACCGACAGGGAAAATTTCCGCGACAACACCTATTTTCGAAGAAGCCGCCCTGACGGGGACCGTTCCCTTAATGCAAATTTCGACCCTGTACACCCGTTTCGGGGATTGGTTTTCCCTTGCGTGTGTGATATTGTCGTTTGCGATGATGATTTTCAGGATATTTCGTCAAAAAAATTAAACAATCATCACGAAAACACGAACTCTGAAAAAAGCAATTCTGCCACCAAGCATTTCGCTTATTTCGTCCTTTCGTCCTTTCGTGGTAGAAGAAATTTTCCAATCTCGGCCAAGGAAATTTATAGGAGAAAACACCATGTCAGTCGACCTGAAACAGGCCCTCAAAGATCTCGACCAGAAACTCGAAGATCTGAAAGGATATCTTTGACATAGATGCAAAAGAGATCCGGCTGCAAGAACTTGAAAGCATCATGGCCCGGAAAGATTTCTGGGATGCCCCCGAAGAGACAAAGCCCATATTGAAGGAGCGCACGGCACTGAAGGACAAGCTGGACGCCTTTCACCGGCTGTACGCCCAATTGGAAGACAATAAAATCATGCTGGACCTGGCCATGGAGGAAGCGGATGCTGCCACCATAGAGGAGGTCGGCAATGATATCGCCAAGCTGGAAAAGGAAACCAAGGACCTATCGCTCACCATTATGCTGAACGGCGATGACGATGCCAACAATGCCATCGTTTCCATCAACGCCGGGGCAGGAGGAACGGAAGCCCAGGATTGGGCGGAAATGCTGTTCAGAATGTACATTCGCTGGGTGGAACGCAAGGGGTTCAAGGTAAGCGTCATCGACTACCAGCCGGGTGACGAGGCTGGTATTAAAAGCGTCACCTTCACTGCCGCCGGCAGCTATGCCTACGGCTATCTGAAATCCGAAATCGGCGTTCACCGACTGGTGCGGATATCGCCGTTCAATGCCAGCGGGAAGCGCCACACCTCTTTTGCGTCTGTTTTTGTCTACCCCGAGTTGGACAGGGGCATCAACATCGACATAGAGGACAAGGACCTGCGCATCGACGTATACCGGGCCAGCGGTGCCGGCGGTCAGCACGTCAACAAAACCAGCAGCGCGGTGCGCATCACCCACCTGCCCACGGGAATCGTCGTCCAGTGCCAGCAGGAAAAATCCCAGCACCGCAACAAGGACATGGCCATGAAGGTGCTCAAGGCACGCATTTACCAGGCCGAAAAGCAACGGCAGGATGAAAAAATGCAGGAGATGCACGACAGCAAGGATGAGATCGCTTGGGGCAGCCAGATCCGGTCTTATGTCCTGCACCCCTACCAGATGGTGAAGGACCACCGCATTAACATGGATGTCGGCAATGTCAATGCCGTGCTGGACGGGGATATCGACCCCTTCATCGAGGGGGTGCTGCTGGCCGGCAAAGCCTGATAAAAGCGTGTGCCACGCTTTTATGGAATGCGACTGCGTTGCTTCAACCCAAACTGCTGATAAGTGTAAGGATCGAAATTTCTACAGATGCAGTCTCGTTGTATATGGGACTGCATATTTGTAACATAATGTAGAAAGAGGGATTTGACCGTCACACCTTGGTGTGCGAACGGATGGAGAAGCGCATAGCCGCAAAGCCCATCTTCATGCTCGGAAACGAACTTCTCTGAAAAAAATCAAAACCGGTGGATGAAGGAGGATTACGCCGTGGCCTATAAAATTGCCCTGATTCCCGGAGACGGTATTGGCAGGGAGGTTATTCCCGAGGGGGCCCGAACGTTAAAAGTGCTCTCCGATACATTCGGCTTTGAGGTTTCCTTTTCGGAGTTCCCCTATTCCTGCCAATACTATATCGATCACGGCGTCATGATGCCGCAGGAAGCGCTGGAAGCATTAACATCGTTTGACACTATCCTGCTGGGCGCCGTAGGCGCTCCCGGTGTTCCCGACCACGCTTCCTTGTGGGGGCTCTTGCTGCCGATCCGCAGAACCTTCCACCAGTATGTAAACTTAAGGCCTGTGCGCCTGCTTCCCGGGATCAAGACCCCGCTGGCCGGCCGCGGAAAAGAGGATATCGATTTCGTGGTCGTCCGCGAAAACAGCGAGGGGGAGTATTCGGAAATAGGAGGGCGGTTGTTCGCCGGTACGGAAAGGGAGGTCGTTGTCCAGGAGGCCCTGTTTTCAAAAACGGGGGTAGACCGCATCCTCCGCTATGCCTTCGACCTTGCGCGCCAACGGCCGGACCGGCACGTCACATCGGCGACGAAATCCAATGGCATCCGCTACACGATGCCCTTCTGGGATGAGCGCTTCGAGGCCATTGCAAAAGAATACCGGGACATCCGCACCGACCAGTACCACATCGACATCCTCACCGCTAATTTCGTGATGCACCCCGACTGGTTCGACGTGGTCGTAGGCAGCAACCTCTTCGGTGATATCCTATCCGACCTGGGGCCGGCCGTGGCCGGCGGCATCGGCATTGCGCCGTCCGCAAATTTGAATCCGGAACGGCAATATCCCTCTATGTTTGAACCCGTCCACGGCTCCGCTCCGGACATTGCAGGCAAGGGCGTCGCCAACCCGATCGCGACCCTCTGGAGCGTGCAGATGATGCTTGATTTTTTAGGCGAGAATAAGGCTGCGGATGAATTGATGAAAGCGATCGAAGCGGTGACATCGAGTGGTTTTCTGACGCCCGATCTTGGCGGCTGTGCCACCACTGTCGAGTTTACCGACCGCGTAATCAACCGGATCGAAGGACAAAAATGAAATTCCGGTCGAACAAGTGCGGATTCGTGAAATGCTCCCGTCCGACCATCTTGATGGCGTGATGCCCCCGCTGGCGCATGTACCCGACCTTGGGGATGCCCATGGAAAAGAACAGGTAAGGCTCGATACGCTTCGAATCCTTCATGATGCCCTCAGCCGAAAAAACGCTCGCGTTGCGGCCGTCGGACACGGGCAGTGATTCCAGCACCGCATAGGGCCGCAGCGAGTAGAAAAAGCCTTCAAACCCGCCCGGATCGACTGCTCCAACGTGTTGCACCTGATGCCAACCGGAGTTGACCCGCAGATCGACTCTGCTTTGCGGAACCGCCGCGGGCAGCCAGGCGGGAACCAGGGGTTCGAAATCATTGTCGCGGATGATCACCCTTTCAACCCGCTCCTTGCGGGGAATGAAAAAGTGATAGCAGCCGCAGTTGTTCATCACATCGGCCATGACCACGGCCCCCTGCCTGTCGAAAGTAAGCCTGAGGGTCAGTCCGTCAAGCGGGCCACGTTCGATGGCGGGGGCGTTTTTTCCGGCACGTTCCGAATACCAGATGGCATAATTGATCTGGGCCACCGGCATGGTTTGGAAAAAGGCGTAGGTCACATAATAATACACCGTCGGCCGGTCATGATCTATCGAAACCTGCCCGTTCTTCCATGCGACCGCACCGAAGCTGTCGTATCCGGCAACGACATCCTGCGTGATGACCGGGGCAAATATCTCCGCCAGAAGCCGGACCTCTTCCCCGGTCCATTGCGGCAACCCGAACGGATCCCTTGCGGTCGATGGAAAAAGCCGTTTCAGATCCTGCCGATTGTACTGCCGGTAATCTCTCCGGGGGCCATAGCGCAGCAGACGGCCGACCACGGGAAGGTCCCCTGGCGGCGTCGCGTGCCACCTTCGGTATTTTTCATACGCATGGGCCGTGCCGATGCTGACCGGAAAAGCCGCCAACGGATACAGCCCTAAAAAACGCATGGCCGTACTGTATTCGTCCGGAACGGTCGCCGCCTTTTCAACCCTTTGAAAATATCCCTCGTCGTTTTGATCATCCGCCAGCATCTGCAGGGAAAAGCGCTCCGCCATAGCGTAAACGGCATCCGACACGGGAACAGGCTCCCCCGGGTCCGCTAGCCCCATGAGGGCCACTTTTGGGAGGTTGTCAATCTCCCTGCGCCGGGATTCGAGATCCATCAGCCGCATCTGCTCGATCCAGTAATGCCGTTGCTCCGGACTTTGGAGGTGTTTTTGCATGCCTTCCAGAAAGCGGTCGGTGCGCAGGTAAGGAAACCCCTTCACCGGAAAGCGGTAGGCATCCCTGACACCGTATTGCGCCACCAGGTTGTCCAACCTCGAAAAGAACGTCGCCGACGCCTGGTCGCGCGCCGCCACAGTGCCTCGTCCATGGATTCCCTGCCCGGCACAGCCCGTCAATCCAACCACTATCCCCAGGCAGATCCACAGAAAAAGAACGCAACCCTTTTTATATCTTGTTAGAATCATTTAACATCCATATCAACTCATTGATGTTGTCGCTGCTGCCTTTGCCGGGCGAGCTTAAAACAGGCAATCGTTTTATCCCTTTTTTCTTGACTCCCGGCCGACAACACGGTTTAATCTAATCTGAAACGCTCAATTTTGATTTAATATAAGACTATATATAGCGCTTGTCAGCATCCGTGAAACGCATGCAACCGCTATAAGGCTACTCGGGAGCTCGGAGCAATCGGGCTGAGAGGGACCCTGCTGGCGACAGTGGGTCCGACCGCTGAACCTGATCCGGATAATGCCGGTGGAGGAAAAGAGCCGTATCTGCATTGCCCTCCGCCGAGGGCTTTTTTTATGCCCTCGCCGCCCGCCACATGCTCTCGGCTATGAAATGTATGGCACCACAAAGGCACAAAGGAGACAAAGAAACCTGATCTGCACGTTTCAAAATTCAGGGAGCGATTATTTCCATTGAAACGTGCAAACCCTAAATACCAATTCCTATATTCTAAACGAATTCAATGCATGATTAACGGGGGCACCCATGAAACTGAATCTATTTGCGGCAACCGCGTGGCTGCTCGTTTTTTCCGCCACGGGCCTTGCCGGCCAGAACAAACCGGTTGTGACACTGATGACCCACGACAGCTTCGCAGCCGACAAAGCCCTGCTGGAACGCTTCGAAAGGCAAAACAACGTCACCCTCAACATACTGAAAAGCGGGGATGCCGGCGCTGCCCTGAATCAGGCCATTCTGTCCAAATCAAATCCTCTGGCGGATGTTTTCTACGGCGTGGACAATACGTTTATGAGCCGGGCGCTGAAAGCGGACATCTTCACGCCCTATGCGTCGCCCAAGCTCGAACACATACCGGATCATTTGAAGTTGGACCCCCAAAACAGGTTGTTGCCGGTGGACTTCGGCGACGTGTGCCTCAACTACGACAAGGGCTGGTTCGCTGAAAACGGGATGCAGCCCCCCTCCTGCCTGGAAGACCTGGCCAAACCCGCCTTCAAAGGCCTTACGGTCGTGCAGAATCCGGCCACATCCTCACCGGGAATGGCATTCCTTTTAGCCACCATTGGAAAATTCGGCAGTGACGGCTACCTGACATACTGGAACGCCCTGAGGGAAAACGAGGTCTACGTCGCCAACGGGTGGAGCGAAGCCTACTATGGCCAGTTCACCCGAGCCAAAGGCGGAACGCGGCCCATTGTGGTGAGCTATGCCTCCAGCCCTCCCGCGGAGGTTTACTTCAGCGAAACAAAGCTCGATGCATCGCCCACGGCGGCTGTGCTCAGCCCTTTTTCCGCTTTCCGGCAGATTGAATTCGTGGGCATACTGAAGGGTACGAAAAAAAAGGAAATGGCCGCCCGGTTGGTGGATTTTCTGCTGGG
>JAJDNW010000039.1 GCA_022340465.1 Deltaproteobacteria bacterium
ACCATCTTTTCGATACGGTAGGTTCCTTTTTCCCCTGTCAGCTGGACCGACACGGACAGCGGCCCCAGATCCGGCAAATCCCTTCCGGCAAGGGCCGAAAAGTCCGCCGCGGAATCGACGCCGACATCCACGGTCACGTCCATTTCCGCTGCTGGGAAAAACGGTCCCACCGATCCGGTCAGCGCCAGTTTCGCGTCTCCGAAATGTCCGTCGAACCGGACCTTGGCGGTGACCTTGTCGCCGACGGTTTTGACATCCTCGAATCCCCCGGTCAGTGCAATGGGTATCTTTTTCGCATGGCCGTCGACCCGGACCGTGAGTTCGCCCTCTGCAGGATCGAACCGGATGCTCTCGCCGTGGATGCGGAACTGCTCCTTCCTTTGCGCGTCTTGGAAGACAATCCGGGCTTCGCTGACGAGCAGGTTTCGCACCACCGGGCGAAGGGGCAATCCGGGGGCTTTTTGGGGTGCTTCCGCCTCGGCTGTTGTCTCCTTTTCTGCAGGCGCCTCGGCAGGCTCGGCAAACTGCCAGTTGCCCTGGCCGGAGCTGTTTTGCTCTAGCAGCAGATCGGGCTTCTTGACGATCAGAGAAAAATCGAGCACGCCGGCGAGCAAGGGAAAAAGGGCAAGCTCGGCTTCGATATGATCGACGGTCGCCATGTGCGGCCGGGAGGCCCAGGCCGGGTTGGCCAGCTTTACGCCCGACGCCCGAAAGGAGAAGGTGGTGAAAAGATCGATGTCCAGATCGCCCTCTATGACCATCTCGCGTCCGGTGGCCGACTGGACGCCGGAGGCGATCAGGGACTTGTAGGTGTCGCCTGGGATCAAGTTGACCGCGACAACGGCGAGAAGAACAATTCCTGCCAAAACCGCCACGCCGATACCGATATATTTGAGTGCTCGAGCCATTTTCAATCTCCGTTATTACCTACTCCGGCTCACTGGCGAGTTGTAACCTTTTACAGGACGGATGCGCCATCTTCAATCCGTTCAACCTGTTCTATCGTATTTTTGGCATGACGGAGCGTGCTGGCGGCTCGCTCGATGGCTTGATCGATGCTGTTGGCATCCCGGACCGGTCCGGTACCCTGCCAGAGTATGCTGTCATCCATAGGCATATTCCTTACAAGGTGCCGCTGGCTGCAAAAACACTTCGGATCATCTGTCTTAGCGATTCCTGGTACGCAGCCAGGGTGTTCAACTGATCCTCGTCGAGTACGCTTTCCAACTCTTGAAGGGTTTCGACCTGTAGCGCCTCGAAGTCATTGAATAGATCCTGAAGGGAGACATCGGGATCACTGGCAAACCGCTTTACGAGAGCGCTACGTCTCTCCAATCCACCCCATAGAATCGGCCGGAGCTGGTGGATTTGATCCGGGCCGACGCCGATCAGCCGTGCCAATTTGTCGACAAACGCTTCACGAATCTTTTCCACCGCCTCTGATGCCAGCAGGGTAAACCTGCGCTGCAGCTCCCGCATCTGATCGCTGGAGAGAACATTCCGGAGCTTTTCCCTCGCGGTTTCGGAAACCACCTCGAACCGTTGGGAAAGCGTCTCTAGATCCAAAAAATCCTGACCCACCCGATCACCGATGGTGTCGTTGATATCCTGGATACTTTTTTCGACTACCTCCCGGAATTTTGCCTTCTGCTCGCTCGACAGCGCAAGACGCCGGCTCCAATTCTCTATCACCGTTTCAGCGTCGAACACCTTCCCATAGCCATATGTCGCATCGGAGCGGAAACCCTCGGATTTTTCGACCACTTTGCGCATGAGCATCTCTTTGAGCACCTCACGGCTCATTGCCACCACGATGACAGCACCGATCCCGCCGGGGGTCCTGCCTTTGGAACCACCGACATCCGTCAGTTCGATGGTAGGCAGGGTCCCGGACCGTGTTGTGCCGTCGGCACGTCGCATGTGGAAGGTCACGCCCTCGATGGTCAGCCTGCGGATGGCGATGCGATGCGGTTCGCCGGGTGCGTCCGCCGATACGGGCTCCGTCTCCGCTGATTTTCGATCTGCTTTTTTTAGGTTCATCTGGGTGTTGCCGGAGATGTCTTTCAGGTTGGAGCCGCCCTGTTCATTCATCTCGAGAGAAACAACCGGGGAATCGATCACCACTTCATCCAAAACGATCGGGGAGGTTCTGAATAGAATGGAAAGTACCCCCAGATTCAGACGCAACAAGTCCATATCGAAGGCATTTTGAGATCGATAACCCTCCGGGTTGGCCACAGAAAGGCCGGTAATCTGTCCCGATCCTTGCAGAATCTTCAGATTCACACCATCGACAGTCACCGGCACACCGGTCAGCTCGCTACCCACGGCCTCCATCTGGTTTTCGATTCGCGTGTTAAGGCCGGAACATGCGGCAACAAGCAGTGCAGCCAGTATAGCGGCCGGCACCTTCGCTATCGGCTTTTTCATTGGTCCCATCTCTCTTCACGGTCGTTTTTTTCTCAGAGGCGAATGTTCTGCATCGGGAGGAGGTCCTTTGGTGGACCCCCTTGCGGCCGACTTCGTATCGAAATCTTGCCATCTAACCGAGGTGAAAAAAGCAATGATTGATGCGTCAGTCTGATCGGGAACGCTGTCCGCTACTACCGCAGATATTGGGTCGAAATTTTTTGAGGTTGCCAAGGAATGCACCAGATAAACTGTGGCGCCCTTTGTTTGTTCTGGCCCGCTACGTAAAGATGCTCGTATTTTTCAAAAGTCCGGTTTTTAAGGGAAGATCACCCTCCAATCCTCTTTCATGTTCACAATGATCCATCCTCGACCGGGCCCCTCGTCAAGCCCGCGATCAAGTCTGCCTGCGTGCGATTCTCTGTCGTAAGCCCATTCGCGTTTATCGTCCGTGTGGTGGATGATGAGCCCCAAGCAAGGGCCTGGGCCATTCGTTGTCCACTCCAGCATTTCGAAATCACCGTCGGAATTGCCGACCGCCAGAACCGGCCGACGTCCGATGTGCCAATGAATCCCTACCGGTTTCCCCGCCTTGTCGTTGATAAAGCGCAACTTTGATAGCCGAACCAGCGCCGGTTTTCCTTCACGAATTTCATACCTCGTCTCGACACTGCTGCCGATCACCTGCTCAGGGGGGATGCCGTACACCTGCTCCGCCCAGGGCCGCATGAACTCAATGCCGCCACCGGAAACAATAAAGGTCTTGAAATCGTTGGCCCGCAGGTAGGCGAGCAGTTCCAACATCGGCTGGAAGACCATATCGGTATAGTGCTTGCCGGTCTTGGGATGCTTGGCTGTGGCGATCCAGTCCTTGACGATTTTTTCGAACTCCGTCGTGGTCATACCCGCATGAGTGGCCATGATAATTTCGAGAATCGCCTTCTCTCCACCGGCCAGCGTCTGTTTCACGTCCCCCCCCAGCAACGACGCGAATGGTTCCTCTGTCTTCCATTCCGGATGCTGCGGTGCGAGTGCTTTGACGCGGTCAAGGGCAAAGAAAAGCTGGAAGTACATCGGTTGTTCGCTCCACAATGTGCCGTCGTTATCGAATGTGGCGATACGTTCGGACGGCGGCAGGAAGCCGGGGGAGCCGGATGTCGTCACATTTTTCACGAAAGCCAGAATGGACTGCTTCGTCTGGCCATTGTTCCAGGATGGAAGCGGGTCTGTGGCTTGGGCGCCGGTGGCAAACGCTGCAACCACGAAAGCGGTGAACAGCCAAAACATTCGTAGATTCATAGTGTCTCCAGATAGAAGGGAAAATGGTGGGACACAGCAAATGGTGCCCCACCGGATTGATGCCATTACTTGCCGCCCACGGTCATGTTCTTGATCTGTGCTTCG
>JAJDNW010000040.1 GCA_022340465.1 Deltaproteobacteria bacterium
GACCAGTTCCTCGAGTAGTGAAAACATGGCGCTTTCGTTGGCGGTTAGAAACGATTTGACGGCGGTTGAATAGGTGGAAGCGGCGTGCATGTCATTTTCCTTGTCGTGTCGGATGGGTACCCATTTCCGGCAGGGATTTAATCCAAACTGAACGCTTCAAATTTTAGAGATCGGTTACGCTCACTTCAAGTTTAACCATAAAGGCACGAAGGGCACAAAGGTTTTTTTCATTTTAATAGCCCATACGGGAAATGGGAGAAAATCCCGCTCCTTTCGGCTTGTTTTACGTATATAAATCCGCTAAATTCTGTCCAATCGATAGGAGATGGCAACTATGGGCAAATACCTTTTGATCGACATCGGGGCCGGCACCATGGACATTCTGTACTGGGATGATGCCGCTGCGTTGCACTATAAATCCGTGGTGAAATCACCGGTACCGTATCTTGCAGAAAAGATAGGCGCCTGCCCGGGGAACCTTTTGGTAACGGGCAGGGAGATGGGGGGCGGGGCCGTGACCGCTGTTTTGAAACAGCGCGCCCGCGACAGCCGTGTGATCATCTCCAAAAGTGCTGCTGCGACGCTGCACCATGACCTGGAGAAGGTCGGGTCGTGGGGAATCGAGGTGGTCGACGATGCCGACGCCGAGGGCAGGAAGGCGGACCAGGGGCTCAGCCACATCGAACTCGGCGATATCGACTGCGGCCGCATAGAAGGAATCGTGCGGGGTCTCGGCATCCCCTTTGAATTCGATGCGGTGGGCATCTGCGCCCAGGATCACGGCGTGCCCCCCGTGGGGGTTTCCCATCTCGACTTCCGCCACGGGATCTACTCGGCCGCCCTCGACGAGGACCCGCACGCCCACGCGCTGTTGTACACCGCCGAGGAGATACCGTCTTCCATGAACCGCCTGAAGTCGATTGCCGTGAGTGCCGCGGGCCTGCCCGCCGAAGCGGTTTTTGTGATGGACAGCGGCATGGCGGCCATCCAGGGGGCGTCGCTGGACGCCCTGGCCACCGGGAGGGAATGTGTGGCCGTCCTCGACGTGGCCACCTCCCACACCCTCGGGGCGACCGTCAGCCGGGGTGAAATTGCAGGCTTTTTCGAATACCACACGATCGATATCACCTGCGACCGGGTGGACCGCCTGATAAGGGAACTGGGCGACGGCACGCTGAGCCACCGGCAGATCCTGGCCGAGGGCGGCCACGGCGCGTATCTGCGCAGGGCGGTCGGTTTTGACAATCTGGAAAATATCGTGGTTACCGGTCCGAAACGTTACCTGCTCGCCGATTCCCGGCTACCGCTGCAATATGGCGCGCCCATGGGGGACAACATGATGACCGGCACCCTGGGGCTTCTGGCGTCCATACGCATCAGAAAAGGCCAAACGCCGCCCGCCCTGGTTTGAGCACGGGCAGCCACGGGCAGAACAGGGCCGTTTATATGCACCCGCTCGGGTGAGGAGGCAGAATATCCTGAACGAGGGAATGATGGGCAAAAACGTGTTGAGCGCATTACCCGAATTTCCGGAAATCCTAAACATGGACGAAGGGCCGATGGGGCTTTTCTATACGGATGCGGAACCGGAGGAAGGTTTTGCGCCGCGGTCAACGATCTGCCCACCCGGGAAAAGGAGATGAACAACCAGGTTGACCGGCAGAAGGTGTTCGGTAAATTCAGCTGCACCCTAAGCCTCATCTGGCGGGCTCGCAGAAAAAAAGCGTGGCCTATTTGTCGGCAGAGCGCTGCAGCGAATGCTTTTCAACGACCAAAACCCGGGGAACCGTGAAGAAAAAGATCCAGCGCAGCAAAAGGGTTTGGGGCGAATTGCCGGCAAGCGGTTGATGGCGGATGGCCTTTGAGAAGGGAAACCACCGGCGTTGGAACGTTGGGGGAAACCCGGTCCTGCGGTCCGGGTCAGGCCGAGCGGCCTTGACAATCATTGGGCCCTTTGACAATTTTAAACCGCAACGTTAGGGTTTATGCGACGCTGGAGGACCGCACGCGGTTCCGGAAAGCCACTGGTGCGCAGGGAGGTCGAGATGAATTCGCACAAATTGATTGTGGCGCTTGCAGCCACGCTGTTCCTGGCCGTAGCACCGGCTGCCGCAGATTGGCGGACGACCCTCGATGAGGCCAGGAACCGGACGGTATATTTCAATGCATGGGGGGGCAGCAGCGAGGTCAACCAATACCTTCGCTGGGCCTCCGAGGAGGTCATGCGGCGCTATGACATCGTCCTGAAGCATGTCAAGGTTTCCGATATCGCCCAGACGGTGAGCGTCATCCTTGCGGAGAAGGCCGGGGGCAGGCATGACAACGGCAGTGTCGACATGGTCTGGATCAATGGGGAGAATTTCAAGGCCATGAAGCAGGCCGGCCTCCTGTACGGCCCCTTCACCGGAAAGCTGCCCAACTACCGCCTGGTGAACCTTCGCAACCTGCCGTTGAACGAAGATTTTACCATCCCTGTCGAGGGGCTGGAAGCACCCTGGGGGGTGGGACAGCTGAACATCATCTACGACCGGGCCAAGGGGCCGTTTCCGGGTGTGAACAGTCGCGTTTTGCTCGAATATGCACAGAAACATGTCGGCAGGATCAGCTATCCCAAGCCACCCCAGTTTCACGGTTCCAGTTTTCTAAAACAACTGCTCCTGGAGCTGGCCCCTGATACAAGCCCCCTCTACCGGCCGGTCGAAAAATCCGACATGGTGCAGGTCACCCGGCCTCTCTGGCGGTACCTCGACCGGTTGCACCCGGTGGCATGGAGAAAAGGGCGGGCGTTTCCCACCGGCTCGGCACACATGAAGCAATTGATGGATGACGGCGAGCTGGATATCGCCATCAGTTTCAACCCCCAGGATGCGGCCACGGCAGCTCGCAACGGAACCCTGCCGCCGACCGTCGCAGCCGGCGCCATGGAGATCGGCGCCCTGACCAACTGCCACTTTCTGGCCATTCCCTTCAATTCCGGGAACAAAGCCGCCGCCGAGGTGGTGATCAACTTTCTGCTTTCTCCCGAAGCCCAGGCCCGCAAGGCCGATACACGATACTGGGGCGACCCCACTATTCTGGACCTGGAGCGGCTGACGGAACGGGAACGAGGCCTCTTCGACCCCGATTTCCACCTGTTTGCGGGCATCGCCGAGCCGCACCCCTCCTGGCAGACGGCCCTGGAAAAAATGTGGCAGGAACGCTACGGGCATTGATGCTGCGATTGGCCCCATATCTCGTGACGGCATTACTCGGGGTGCCCATTCTCGCGGGCACGGCCAGCCTGATCCTGCCGGCATGGAACTACTTCCCCGCCGCCGGTCTGAAGGAATTCAGTGCGCTCCCCTGGCAACTGCTTTCAGGGTACCCGGGAATAATGACCTCTTTCTTCCTTACCCTCTGGACCGGGCTGGGCGCAACGCTGCTATCCCTGACCGCCACACTTGGTTTCATCAGTTTTTGCTGGCAAAGCGGCTGGTGGCGGGTTGCGCGGAAGTTGCTCGCGCCCCTGCTGGCCGTTCCCCACGTGGCTTTTGCCATTGGTTTTGCCTTTCTCGTCGCCCCCAGCGGCTGGCTGCTGCGCCTGATTTCACCGGCGTTGACCGGGTGGCACCATCCGCCGAATTGGCAGACCGTCCAGGATCCAATGGGGCTTGCCCTCATGCTGGCCATGAGTTTGAAGGAAATTCCCTTTTTGCTGTTGATGAGCATGGCGGCGCTTTCACAGATCGACGTCGAACGACAGGTCTGGCTGGGCCGCAGCTTCGGTTATTCCCCTCACAGGGTGTGGTACAAATTGCTTCTGCCGCAGCTGTATCCGTCCATACGCCTGCCCGTTTTTGCGGTTCTGGCCTACAGCCTCTGCGTCGTCGACATGGCCCTTATCCTGGGACCCAACCGCCCCGCCACCCTGGCGGTACAGGTGTATCACTGGTTCAACGATCCCGATTTTCACTGGAAGACGATTGCCGCGGCCGGTGCCTTGACGCTGCTTTTGACGACCCTGGCCTGCATCGGTCTGCTCGTTTTCATCGAAGCGACCTGGAGGAAGCTCGGCCGATTTTTTCTGGTGAACGGGCGCCGCGGAGGAAAGGGGCGCGTACCGGGGGCGATCACGCGGATTCATATCGGCCTCACGCTTGTGACCTCCTGCATGGTGGCCGCAGGATTAATTGTTTGGTCCCTGGCCCGGCGCTGGCCGTTCCCTGCAAACGTTCCCACCCGCTGGTCGCTGTCGAACTGGATCCGGGAAGCGGCCTTTTTCGGCGACCCCCTGCGCACATCGCTGGTCATTGCGACCGTGGTCAGCATCGGCGCTCTGGCCCTGGTCCTGTTCAGCATGGAGTACCAGGCCTCCAACGATCGACGCTGGCCGCTTCTTGCCATCTGCCTGCCGCTGCTGCTGCCCCAGTTGAGCATGCTTTTCGGAGTCAGATTGCTGGCTATCCGCACCGGCCTTCAGGCGCAATTCCCGCTGGTTCTCTGGGGGCATCTGTTGTATGTGTTTCCTTATGTCTACCTGTGCCTGGCCGGCAGCTACTTTGCCTTTGACCCGCGATACATGCACACCGCCCTTGCTTTGGGGCGCTCCCGCGTTTATGTCTATTTTCGGGTAAAACTGCCGCTTTTAATCAAACCGGTACTGTTTTCCTGGGCGGTGGGATTCGGGGTCAGCATCCTGCAGTTTCTACCGACCTTGATATTGGGGCAGGGCCGCTACCCCACGGTTACGACGGAAGCGGTGGCCATTGCCACCGGTGGAAATCGCAGGATGGCGGCCATATATGCCCTTTTGCAGTTGCTGTCGTCGGTCTTTGCATACGGCATAGCCCTCGGGTGGCCGCGTTGGCTGGCGCATCGATTGAAATGCGGGGAATCATGTTAGAAGTCGAGCACCTTTGCATACACGGCCCCGATTTCGAATTATTCGAGGACCTGAGTTTTCGAGTCCCCCCCGGGGCCGTGTTGCCGTTGATGGGTCCCAGCGGTTGCGGCAAGTCAACCCTTCTGGCTTGCATCTCGGGCGTTTTGCCGACCGCATTCAACTACACCGGGACCATAAGCCTGAACGGCTCAAAGCTGGACAGCGTTCCTGTGGAGGAGCGCAGGATCGGCATTCTGTTCCAGGACGATCTTCTGTTCCCCCACATGACCGTGGCCGAAAACCTTATGTTCGGCATTCCGGCCCGCATTCGGAGACCGCAGCGAATAGGGCAGGCCCTGGCGGCCCTGAAAGCGGTTTCCATGGAGGCGTTCACCCATCGGCGGGTGACGACCCTTTCCGGCGGTCAGAAGGCGCGCGTCTCCCTGATGCGGACCTTGCTGTCGAAGCCAAAAGCCATGCTCCTGGATGAGCCTTTTTCCCGATTGGACCGGGAATTGAGGACCAGTTTTCGGGAACTGGTTTTTTCGAAGATTCGTGCGATGGGGGTTCCGACCATACTGGTAACCCATGATCACGAGGATCTGCCTCCCGGCGTGGAGCCGATCCTTTTACGTCCACCGGAGAAGAAACATGCTGGATAAGTGGGGCATCAAGGTTACGCGGTTGCCGCTTAAGGTTCTGGCCCGGCCTTTCGAAATGGCGGGGATCACGGCCAACCAGGTGTCCGTGGCCGGGTTTTTCATCGGTGTCCTGTCGGTTCCGCTGCTGGCCCTGCAGCAATACAAGGCGGCGCTTATCCTGATTATACTCAACCGTATTCTGGACGGCGTCGACGGCACCCTGGCCCGCAAGGCCGGGATCACCGATCGCGGCGGTTTTCTGGACATCACCCTCGATTTCATCTTCTACAGCGCGGTGCCCCTGGGCTTTGCCCTGGCCGATCCGGCCCACAATGCGCTGCCGGCCGCCGTCCTGATTTTCTCCTTCGTCGGAACCGCTTCCAGTTTTCTGGCTTTTGCCGTCATGGCGGCCAAGCGCGGCCTGGACAGCCCGAACGACGGCCGCAAGTCGCTCTACTATCTCAGCGGGATAACCGAGGGCACTGAAACGATTCTTTTTTTTACCGCCGTATGCATTCTGCCGGACCGCTTCGCGGTTCTGGCTTTTACGTTTGCCCTGCTGTGCGGGACAACCGCCGTCGGCCGCACGGTTGCCGGATACAAAACCCTGGATTGACGTCCCACGCGGGGAATGGCATATAAACGTGAGACGGTAGAAGTGAAACGTAAGACGAATACACGAACGGCGTGAGATGTGAGACGTGAAATGTGAAAGGTGAAATGTCGGGCGTGAAACGTGAAGCGTAAGACGGGTTTCGGTCACGTGCTGATCGAAATGTCACTGTTTCGATTTTGAGTGGCCTGGTTTTACCCTCAGCTCCTGGCCCCCATAGGGCTTGTCAAATCTGTTTGATATATAAGATTTTAAATTTATTAGTAAATATTGATTTTTATTGACAGGGTAGCACGAATATCGTATCCTCCAACCATCTGATTCAGGGCGACGGCTACCCCTCGAACCGGATCTCATTTCGAGGCCTCACGTACCTCATCTGTTCCTGCGGGTTGTACCTAGAAAATGCCTTGACCTCGAACCAACATCTCATTGTCGAGAGACCCTCTATTAAAATGTGCAGCACATGTTTTGTATTTAAATTCATGGAGGCAACGGTGATGGAAAAACAAAGCGGAATGTTCCGAGGCGCCAATTTTAAAACCCTGTTGCTTTTGCTCGGCATGGTCAGTCTGGTGATCGCGGGCTGCGGCGGTGGAGGCGGCGGCGGCGGGGTCGACACGGACGAGGTCTTCGACGGCGGCTCGGGCACCGGTGCGGATGGCGTCGCAATTTTCTGGAAATATTTCGGGGGAATCGGGAACGGCAACGCCGTGGAACAGACCACTGACGGCGGGTTTGTTTTTGCAGGCGAGAAGGGTAGTGATTATAGCTTCGAAACGAAAAATGCCTGCCTGCTGAAATCGGACTCCCTGGGCAACCTCGTCTGGAGCCGGTCGTTTGGCGGTGACCAGGGTCAGACCGCCCGGGATGTCAAACAGTGTTCAGACGGCGGGTTCATCGTCGTAGGGTACACGGATGCCGGTGCCTCGAGGGATGTGTATGTGATCCGAACGGATCCGGCCGGGAACCCGATCTGGTCCAGAACCTACGACCGCCAGGGGGAAGACGCTGAAGGGCATGCCGTCTGCGTGGTGTCCGACAACGAATATGCCATCGCCGGCAGCAGGGGATATGATGTGTGGTTTTTCAAAATCGACGATGACGGAGATTATATTCCCGGTACGGACCGTTTTTACGCTTCGGCCGAACCAAGCTGGTGCAGGGCCTATGACATGGAGATGACCGGCGAAGAAGGATTCGTGATGACGGGCCGTGGCGGGCCCAACATGATTGGCGTTATCCTTACGGAAAAAGACGGCGATGTCGTTTGGAACCATACGTACGGTACGGGCATCGGCTACGCGGTGAAACAGGCGCAACCGCCGGACGACGGGTTTATCGTCGCCGGGTCCACAACGCCTTTCGACAGCGACGGCTCGGATGTTCTCGTTATCAAAATAGATGACAACGGGGACGAGCGTTGGCGAAGGACCTTCGGCGGTTCGGGCATGGATGTGGGCCGCAGCATCGTCACGACACCGGACGGCGGTTATCTCATTGCGGGCGTTACCGAATCCTTCAGCCAGAGCGACCGGACCTATCTCAGGGACGATGTCTATCTGATCAAACTCACGAGCGACGGGGAGGTGCAATGGCAGAAGGTCAAGGGGCAGTCCCCGGACAACAGCGAACTGGCGAATGCCGTCCGGGGGACGGCCGACGGCGGTTACGTGGTCACCGGCAGCTCCCAGTCCCAGATCATGCTGGCCAAGTTCGACAGGAACGGGGATACCGTCAAGCTGGGTGAGCTGGATTTCAGCTTCACGGTGCCGGAAACCATCGGCACCATCCAGCTGACCAATGCCAGGGAGGTCGCCGAAACGGTCGTCTCCACCGTCATGACCCCCATCAGGACGGGAACGACCGGCACGGCCCTGTTCATCGGTGCGTTGAAGGGAGACGATCCCGCCGACTTCTGCGACGGCGGCGGCACCTATGCGTGGAGTCCCGCGCCCGCCAATCAGGATGGAACGTACGCCCTCTCTTTTGCAGACTGTGCCGGCAGCGATATGGGGGCGACCTACACCGGAGGCTTCGACTTCACGATTCAAATCGCGAGCGGCGATATGAGCGGCAGCGCTTATGAAATGAATGCGGAGATCACCTCGATCAGTGTAACGGCGACGGACGATGTGGGCGAAAGCGTTATTTCCGGAGGGATGCTGTTCGCCAGCACACTGCAGTCGGGAACGCTTTCCATGACCGCCGAAAACACCGGCTCCCCCCTGACCATTGCCGACGACGAATCCACCAAATCGATCGCCCCGTTTGGTATCAGCAGCACGCGATCCGAGGGCACCGGCGGCTATACCATCGGCCAACCAGGCGAGACCGTGACGGTGCAGCCGGATTACCTGTCCGGGCCGCTGCGCATAACCTTCCAGCAGGCGCTTTCGGGCACCGGCGATCAATCGCCCGATTCAGGGGCACTTTTGATAGAGGCCCAGGACGGCAGCCGCCTGACCATGACGGTCCTGAACGGCATCGTTGACCTTGCCGTGGACACAGACGGAGACGGCAACGACGACGGGACGATTTCAAGCAGTTGGGACGATCTGTCCTGAGTCGGGACAACGCTGCAAACGCCTGAGTCTTCAGGGGCTTGAAAGCCGTTTTTGCCCGCTTCCTATTTCAGGCTGCCACCAGGTCGGAGCCGGCTGCCCACGGCTTCGGCAATGTGCATCACCCTGATTCTGCCGCCGCGTTTGTCCATTCCGCCGCGCAACTGCAGCACGCAACCGGGACAGTCCGTGACCAGGAGATCCGCCCCGGATTTTTCCACGCCGTCCAGTTTCTGGGTCAGGATCGCCGAGGATATTTCGGGGAAATCCACCGAGTAGGAGCCGCCGAAGCCGCAGCACACCTCCTCGTCGGCCGAAGGGACATAGGTGTGGCCGGCCGTTTCGATCAGGCGGCGGGGGGCGGCGGTGACATGCAGCCCGCGGCACAGGTGGCAGGGGGCGTGGTAGGCGACCTTCAAGCCGCTTGCGGTGAACATGTCCCGGGAGACGTTCAGGATGTCGACCAGGAAGGAGCTGAAGTCGATGACCTTGTCCACGAAGCCGGCCACCTCTCCGGGGGTCATGCCGATGCTGCGGGCCATCTGCGGATAGGCATGTTTGATGTGGGAGGCGCAGGAGGCGCACAGCGTGACGACATGATCGCAGGGCGTATCCGTGAACGCCCGGATGTTCTGGCGGGCCAGGTCGGCGGCGGTTTCCTCCTCGGCCGCCATGGCGGCCGGCAGCCCGCAGCAGTTCTGGTTTTCCGGAAAAGCGACGGCGACGGAACGCCCGTACATCAGTGGCAGCATGGCTTCGGCCTGCTCCGGATAAATGAAATCGACGGCGCATCCGGCAAAAAAAGCGATTCTCTGCGCAGGATTGGCCACGGTTTTCTTCAGTCCCGGCCACCGGTCCCTGAAGGGGGTGCGGGCGATGACGGGCAGGCTGCGGAAGCCGTGGTCCTTGGCAAAAAAATGAGGCAGGTGGCGGATCAGCGACCCTTCCTGCTTCAGCGGTGCCTGGGCCTTGTGGGCCTGCCGGAGCAGGAAGTGGAAGAGCCTGCGGTTGGGCATCACCTTGGAAAGCAGGTGGTTTTTGAGCGGCCTTCTGCCGTCCGCCTGCTGCACCGCCTTCAGGGTTTTTTTGATCAGGCGGGGCAGATCGATGTCGACGGCGCAAACCGACTTGCAGGCCTGGCAGTTGAGGCAGTTTGTTACAATGGCCCGGTCATTGTCCCGGCCGTGATAAAACAGGGTCAGGATCAGGCCGATGGCGCCGATATAGACATGGCCGTATTTGTGGCCGCCCACTTTACTGTAGACGGGGCAGACATTGGCACAGGCGCCGCAGCGGATGCAGCGCAGTGCCTCGCCGAATACGGGGTCTTGCGCCAGTTCCAGGCGGCCGTTGTCCAGAAACACGATGTGCAGTTCTTTTTTCCCCGCCGGTGCACTGCGGCAAACATTGGCGCCCTTTATCCAGGTGACGTAGGAGGTGAGCGCCTGGCCGGTGGCGTTGCGCGGCAAAAGCTTCAGGATCTTCAGCGCCGAGGCCAGGTCCGGCAGCAGCTTGTCGAAGCCCACGAGGGCGACGTGTACCCTCGGCAGGGTGGTTACCAGCCGCATGTTGCCTTCGTTGGTTACCAGCCCGAGGGTTCCGGAGTCGGCCAGGGCGAAATTGGCGCCGCTGATGCCCATGTCCGCCTCGAAAAACGCCGGCCGCAATTCCCGCCGGGCAACCGTCACCAGCTGATCGATATTCTCACGATCCAGTTTCCGGTCGGTGACGGCTTCGAACAGGTCGCCTACCTGGTAGCGCGACAGGTGAATCGCGGGCATGACCATGTGCGACGGCCCTTCGTGCCTCAATTGAATGATCCATTCCCCCAGGTCGGTTTCCGTGACCTGGAAACCCTCATTTTCAAGGTGGTCGTTCAGAAAGGTTTCTTCGGCGGTCATGGACTTGGACTTGACGATGCGCCGTACCGCGTTGTCCCTGGCGATGCCGGCTATAATGCGATTGGCGCCGAGGGCGTCTTGTGCCACGTGCACGTGGGCGCCGGCCTCTTCGGCGCGTTCTTTAAACGCCCGGTACAGTTCCGGCAGCCGGGGCAGGAGGGCGTCCTTGGCCCCGGCGATTTCCCTTTTAATACT